>NZ_JBNDHX010000040.1:0-29586 GCF_056755275.1 Leifsonia sp. HAY1-4F | reverse complement strand
TCCGTCGTCGGCAGCGTCAGATGTGTATAAGAGACAGGAGCAGCTGCAGCACGCCCTGGTTGGACTGGTTCGCCTGGGCGAGCATCGCCGTGCCGGCCTGCGACAGGATGTTGGAGCGTGTGTACTTCACCATCTCCTCCGCCATGTCGGTGTCCGTGATGCGGCTGGACGCGGCCGAGAGGTTCTCCTTCGAGACGTTCAGGCTGCGGACAGCGGACTCGAAGCGGTTCTGCGATGCTCCGAGCTGCGACCGGGCGGTCGAGATCGCGGTGATCGCCGTGTCGATCGCCGTGATCGTGGTGTTCGCCGTCGCGTTGCTGGTGACGTCGAAGCCGGTGGCGCCCGCCGCGCCGGACAGGGTGCCGACGGCGGTGGCGACATCGGCCAGGCCGACCTGGATGGTGTCGTTCGCGGTGGAACCGGCGCCCACCTGGAAGTTCAGCGAGCCGCCCTTGAGCAGGTCGATCCCGTTGAAGTTGGTTCCGTTGGTGATGCGGTCGAGCTCCTTGCCCAGCTCGTCGGCCTCCGTCTTGATGGCCGAGCGCGAGGTCGCGTTGTTCGAGTCGTTTCCGCCCTGCACCGCGAGGTCGCGCATGCGCTGCAGGATGGAGTGGACCTCGGTCAGCGAGCCTTCCGCGGTCTGCACGACGCTGATGCCGTCCTGAGCGTTGCGGGCCGCGACGGTGAGACCGCCGACCTGCGCCTTCAGGCCCTCCGAGATGGCGAGGCCTGCCGCGTCGTCCGCCGCACGGTTGATGCGGAGGCCGCTGGAGAGCTTCTCGAGCGACTTCGAGAGCTCGTTCTGCGTGTTGTTCAGGTTGCGGTAGGCGTTGTTCGCCGCCACGTTGGTGTTGATCTGCATACCCATGATGTTTCCTCCATGACTGGGTGGTGTTCGCGGCCCGTCCGTGGTCCGCATGAGCCTCTATCGGCGGCTCGCCGCATCCCGTTAGCTCAGGATGCGCGGGCCGAGCTCGGCGAGGTGGGGGAGAGGCGCGAGACGCCCGCCACCGCGTGCTGCGCCAGGCGTGCGAGGTAGGCGCTGCGCCGCGCCTGGGACGCCTTCGCCTCGAGGATCGGGTCGCCGTCGTCCGCGTAGTGGGTCGCCATCCCTTCGCGCATCAGCCGGATGGCCTCCGAACGCTGCTGGGACACGGCCGAGTGCGTGATCCCGAGCTCGTCTGCGATCTCGGTGACCGTCCGGTCGTCGAAGTAGATCGCCTCGACGATGGACCGCATCCGGTCGGGGAGGGCCGCGACCGCAGCGCGCACGTACGCGGTCTGCTCGTTCGCCAGCAGCGAGTCCTCGGGGCCGGCCAGGTCCGTGACGAGCAGCGGTTCGACCGTCTCGTCCAGCGCGCTGACCGTGCGAGCGGCGTCGGCGAGACCAGCGGCCGCCGTCTCGCGGTCGACGCCGAGCGCGTCGGCGATCTCGTCCACGCTGGGGGTTCGCCCGAGGGCCGCGCTCAGGCTGTCCTGCACGGCCAGCGTCTCCTTGATGCGCTTGCGGGCCGAGCGGGTCGCCCAGTCGGACGCCCGCAGTTCGTCGGCGAGCGCGCCGAGGATGCGCGTGCGGGCATATGCGCCGAAGGGGACACCCAGAGTCGCGTCGTACGCGCCCGCCGCCAGGACGAGTGCGACGGCGCCCGCCGAGGCCAGGTCGTCGCGGGAGAGGTGCGTGGCGCGCGAGCACAGGTCGGAGACCAGGTAGCCGACCAGCGGCAGGTTCTCCACGACGAGCGTGTTGCGTTCGATCCGGTTCACGCTGGGTGACCCCTCTTCATCGGACGGGTACCGGCTGGCGGCCTCCGGGAAGGCGTTCACGGTACTCGGGCGGTGCGGCGGATGCTCGGACTTAGTCGGGTGCCGAACGAGTGCTAGGAGTCTTGCGGTGTTTACGGTAACAATTCGAGGTCGTTCAGGTCGCACTCGCGGTGTCCCCATTAGGGGGCAGACCGTACCCCCAGTACGGGGAATACTGTCAGGCCACCGAAAAGCGGTAGGTCGCGCGGCGCGGCCGGCGGCTGCGCGCCTAACATCGGGCGCAGGCGTGCCGATGGTCTGATGTGGCGGGGACACCATCCACCGACTTTCAGACCGAGGAGACCAGGTGCGCACATCGACTCACGAGGAAGTTGGTAGCGACATGGCCGCGAGCGAGCTCTCAGCGCAGCTCTGGAAGGAGCGCGAGCTCCTCGAGCTCCTGTTGTTCAAGCTCGAGGAGGAGCAGCTGCTGCTGATCGCGGGGAAGTCGCGCTGGATCTCGCACGCCACGCGCGAGGTGGAGCAGGTCATCGAGCGGATGCGCACCACGGGTCTCGCCCGGACGGTCGAGGTGGCCGCGCTCGCGGAGGAGTGGGGGCTCGGTCAGGATGCGACCCTCCGCGAACTGGCGAGCGCTGCCCCCAACGGCATCTGGTCCGACATCCTCGGCTCGCACCTGACGGCCATGACCGAGCTGACCGCCCAGATCGCCGAGGTGCGCGACACCAACGAACGACTGCTGCGCGAGGCGGCCCGCTCCACCCAGGAGACGCTGAGCTCCCTGTCGCGCACCGGGGACGATGCCGGCGTCTACGGCGCCGGCGGAGCGGGGAGCATCGGGGATACGGCCCGCTTCTTCGACACGGAGGCCTGAGTGAGCACGTTCGGCGCGCTGAACACCGCGTACACGGGGCTCGTGGCGGCGAAGGCGGGATTGGATGCGGTCGGCCAGAACCTGGTCAACGCCAACACGCCCGGCTACACCCGGCAGCGGGTTGCGACCTCGGCAGTGCCCGCGCTCGCCTCCGCCGGGCTGTTCAGCGGCGGCGTCCGGCCGGGCCAGGGCGTCACCGTCGACGGCATCCAGCGGCTGGACGATGCCGGTCTCGACGCGCGCGTCCGCACCACGTCCGCCTTGTCCGGTTACACCAGCACCCGTGCGGACGCGCTCTCGACGCTGGAGTCGTCGTTGAACGAGCCCGGCACGGACGGCCTCTCGGCGCAGCTGCAGAAGTTCTGGTCCGCGTGGGGCGACGTCTCCAACCAGGCGGGCGAGCAGGCGCCCGCCGGCGTGCTGCTCGGCGAGGCGGCCAGCCTCGTCACCCAGCTCCAGACCGGCTACCGCGCCGTGGACGACCAGTGGAGCGCCCTGCGGGACTCCCTGGATGGCATGGCCGCCGACCTGAACACCGCCGCCGCCGCCGTCGCCGATCTCAACGGCCGCATCCGCACGTCCCTCGCCGCGGGCCAGTCGGCGAACGAGCTGCTGGACCGTCGCGACGTGCTCACCGCATCCATCGCCAAACTGGCCGGGGGAGTGGTGCGGCCGAACGAGGACGGCACCGTGGATGTGCTGGTCGGCGGGAACGCGCTGGTCTCGGGCACCACCGCGAACGCCGTGAAGGTCGCCGGCGCGACCCGGATGGCCGACGCCGCCGCCGATCCGGCGCGCGTCGAGTGGGCCTACCGGCCGGGCGCGGCGATCGCTCTGGAGGGCGGATCCATCGCGGGCGCCGTTTCCACGCTCGCGCCCGCCGACGCATCCGGTACCGGGGGAGCGCTCGCCGAGGCCGCCGCGGGCTACAACGCCTTCGCCGTGACGCTCGCCCAGCGGGTCAACGCCGTCCACCAGACCGGTACGACGCCCACCGGGGCCACCGGCCTGGACTTCTTCGCGATCGACGCGTCGCAGCCGGCCGCCCTCGGCCTGTCCGTCGTCCCCACCGGCGTCGGCCAGATCGCGACGGGCGCAGCGGGCGCCGGCGGGACGGACGGCAGCGTCGCCGACGCGATCAGCCAGCTCGGCACGGGGCCGGACGCCGTCGACAAGCAGTGGGCCGCCTTCGTGGTCCGGATCGGCGTGGCCAGCCACACCGAGAAGCAGCAGTCCGATCTCGCGGACCTGGCCACGACCTCCGCCGTGAACGCGCAGGTGGCCGGCGCGTCCGTCGACCTCGACGAGGAGAACATGAACATGCTCTCGTTCCAGCACGCCTACCAGGGCGCTGCGCGCGTGATGACCGCCATGGATGAGGCCATCGACGTGCTCATCAACCACACCGGAATCGTCGGGAGGTAGCCGTGATCAGCAGAGTGACCAACGCGACCCAGACCCTGAACGCCCAGCGCAACCTGCAGCTGAGCCTGCAGCGCCAGGCCGAGCTGTACGACCAGGCGAGCAGCCGTCGCCTGCTCACCAAGCCGTCGGACGACCCGACGGCCACGGCGAGCGCCCTCGGTGTCCGCTCCGATCAGGCGACCACTGCGCAGTACCAGCGGAACGTGAGCAACGGCGACGCCTGGCTGACAACTGCGGACTCGGCGCTGACGTCCGTCGAGACGCTCATGCACCGCGTCCGGGACCTGACCGTGCAGGGAGCCAACGACGGCGCGATGTCCCCCGAAGCCAAGGCCTCGATCGCCACCGAGCTGGACGGCCTGAAGAAGAGCCTGCTCTCGCTCGCGAACACCACGTACCTGGGCCGGACCGTCTTCGCCGGCAACTCGGATGCCGGGGTCGCCTTCCAGCCGGACTACTCGTTCACGGGCGCCCCGGGAAGTACAGTGGAGCGCAGGATCGGGCCCGACACGACCGTGCGGGTGGATGCGGACGGCGCCGCCGCCTTCGGGACAGGCGCTTCGTCCGTGTTCGCGCTGATCGACGGCACCGTGAGCGACCTGCGCGGCGGCGTCAACGTCACCCCGCGCCTCGCGCAGATCGACGACAGGATGAAGGCCATCGTGGGAGAGCACGCTGAAGTGGGCGGCCGCCAGACCCGCATCGACAAGGCGACCGACGCCCTCGCCGTCGGCGCGAACGCCCTGGAGGCCCAGCGCTCCTCCCTCGAGGATGTGGACTTGAGCAAGGTGATCCTCGACCTGAAGACCCAGGACGTGAACTACCAGACCGCCATCGCCGTCACGGCTCGCGTCCTCCAGCCCACCCTCATGGACTTCCTGCGATGAGCGCCGTCCGCTTCCTCGCCCCGCCGCCCGGGCTCGAGCCGCTCGACGCCTTCGACCTGGACGCGGTGTCCGGTGCCGACGGCCTCTTCACCCTGTCCTCGATCGAGCGCCCGGAGATCCGCCTGTTCGTCATCGACGCCGAGCGCCACCTCCCCGGCTACGCGCCCGAGCTGCCCGACGACCGCGCAGCCGAGCTCGGCATCCTCGAGGCGGCGGACGCCCTGCTGCTCGTCGTGGTGACCCCGTCGCCCGAGGGCAGCACCGTGAACCTGCTGGCGCCGGTCATCGTGAACCGTTCGTCGGGAGCGGCACTGCAGCTCGTCCTCGACGACGACGCGTTCCCCGTGCGCGCGGAGCTGGCGGCCCTGGCCGCCGCCTAGCGGCCCTGGCGGTCCTGGCCGCCGCCTAGCGGCGTCCGGTCAGCCGGCCTTCTTCCTGGGGCAGGGCGCCGCCTTCGTCATGGCGTCGATGGTCTGCTGCTCCGACCAGGGGAGCGAGGCGACGACCTTGGCGCCCTTCTGCTTCGCCGGGACCTTGGAGACGACCGAGGCGAGCCGCTGGGCGAGAGACTGCGCGAAGGCAGGACCCGGAGTGGAGTTGTTGAGCGCCACCACGATCGTCAGACCCGACGCCGGGTCGGCGAACAGCGCCGAGCTGTAGCCGGGGATGGCGCCGCTGCTGCCGCGAAGCGGCCCGAGCAGCTGCACGCCGAGGCCGTAGCGCTGCCACGACTCGCCGTCCACGACGGCGTCCAGCTGGTCGGTGCGCGACTTCTTGCTCAGGAGGCTCCCGGTGGCGAGCGCCTGCGCGAAGTTCTTCAGGTCGGGAACGTTCGACACAACACCGCCGGCCGTCCAGCCCTGTGACGGCGACAGTCGGCTGACGTCGCGCATCGGTGTGCACACGATCGCGCCGGCCGCATCCACCCCGACCGAGTACCCGGCGGCGTGCGGACCGGGCACGCTGAGCTGGGAGCTCGACGGAAGGGAGCTCGCCGTCATGCCCAGCCGGTCGAAGACGTACTGCTTGTACAGGTCCGGCCAGCTCCGCTCCGTCACGTTCTGCAGCGCCATCCCGACCAGCACCGCGTTCGTCAGAGAACGCCCGTACTTCTCGCCGGGGGTCCCGTAGCGCTGCGTCGCGATGCCGTCGCTCGCCAGTTCCAGGGGCGGCCACTGCCGTGCCGGGTTCATCAGGAACTCGGCGTTCAGCTGCCCGGCGTAATCGCCGATCCCCGAGGTGTTCTGGCAGAGCTCGCGCATGGTGACGCCCTCCACCCCGATCAGACCCGGCACCCACTTGGCGACCGGGTCGTCGAGACCCAGACGTCCCTCGTCCACGAGCTCCAGCAACACGGTGCACGTCATCGGCACGGTGTTCTGGCCGATGCGGAAGGTCATGTCCGCCTTCACCGGGGTGGAACCTCCACGGGTCGTGGTGCCCATCGCCGCGGTCCAGCTGCCCGCCCACGGAGCCCACACTCCAGCGAAGCCGGCGGAGGCATCGGCGAGGCCCATCGCGTCCGTGACGGCCGTCGACAGACGCTTCTCGACATCCTTCGAGAAGCCGCCGGGCTGCTGCTGGGGGAGGTCGGCGCGGCCCACGGTCGATGTGCATCCGGTCAGGATGAGTGCCACGAACCCCGCGGCAGCGGCGAGCGCGAACCGCCCGAACTTCGTGTCACGTTGCATCGCTGCATCCCCCGACGGTCGCCCTGCGTGGTCCAGCGATTGTAGCGTGCAGCGGAAAGCGGACAGGGATGGACGCGCTCAGCGGCGGGTCAGGGCTCAGCGGCGGGTCAGGGCGAACGAGACCGATCCGAAGCGCACCACCGAACCGGGATCCACCTCGTGCCGTGTCTTCGGGTCGCACGCGAACGTCCCATCGCCCGGGTAGGTGATCGTCGTCCCGTTCGCGGAGCCGAGGTCCATCACCCAGAAGACGCCGTCGAACTGGCCGAAGGCCAGGTGGGCGCGCGACACCGACTTGGCGTCGTCTTCCACGGTGATCAGCTCGACGTGGCCCGGATCCTCCAGCTCGGTCCCTGGTGTGTGCACGGCAGGGTTGCGGCCGATGACACCGTTCCCGCTCGTCTCCACGTGCTGGCCATCGCTGAAGTCCAGCACGAAGGTCACCGCCACGTCCGTCCCCTTCTCCCGCTCGCCGCGTCCGCACGGCCGCTCATCGCGCCGTTGTCCCTGCCGTCGCCCCCGGCGCTGCCGCCGTGACCGGCATCGAAACGGGCCGCGCGTCGCGCATGAAGCGCTCGACGTCCTGGTCCACCATGATGTCGCTCGGCCGCAGCGGCCTCGTCAGGTACAGACCCTCGAGCGTCGTGATCCGGCTGAGGGCGACGTAGGTCTGACCGGACGTGAAGGCGCGGGTGCCGAGGTCGACGATCGCCGCGTCATACGTCTTGCCCTGCGACTTGTGGATGGTGACCGCCCACGCCAGCCGCAGCGGGAACTGGGTGAACTCGGCCACGACATCCTTCGTCAGCTTCTTGGTCGCCGGCGACCAGGTGTACCGGAACTTCTCCCAGATCGCCGGCTCGACCTCGTGCACCTCGCCGTCGACGTCCACATACACGGTGGAGTCGATCTTCGTCACCGTGCCGATCGTGCCGTTCACCCACCGCGGCCCATCGCCCTGGCCGACGTCGTTGCGCAGGAACATCACCTGTGCGCCGACCTTCAGCTCGAGGGACTCGTCCGCCGGATAGTTCCGGCCGCCGAAGTCGCCGCTCACCTCGGCCTTCGCCGTGAGCACGCGGCCGGGCAGCCGCCCGAGCGCCTGCGCGTTGATGCGGTTCACGGTGTCGTTGCGCGTGGCGAGGGTGATGGTCCCGTCGTCCGGTGCCGGACGCGCTCCGACTTCGTTGAGCCGGTCGGCGATCTCCTTGGTCACCTGCCCGTGACGCACCGCGTTGAGCATGAACCGGAAGTCCGACTCGTGCTGGCGGTGCACCTGAAGCAGCTCGACGATCCGCAGATCGGCCTCCTGCCACACCTTGGCGTCGAAGAACCACATCGAGCGGTAGGTGTCCGCGAAGTAGGCGCGCTCCTCGGTGCCACCGGGGACGGGCGCCAGCTGGTAGGGGTCGCCGAACAGCACCACCTGCACGCCGCCGAACGGCTCCCCGGCGCGCTGCCTGGCCTGGCGCAGGCTGCGGTCGATCGCATCCATCAGGTCGGCGTTGACCATGGAGACCTCATCGATCACCAGCGTGTCGATGCTGTTGAGCAGCTTGCGCAGCTCGGCGGTCTGGTCGATGTCGTGGTCGGCGATCACGCCGATGGGGAGGCGGAACAGCGAGTGGATGGTCTGCCCGCCGACATTGAGCGCGGCCACGCCCGTCGGCGCTGAGATCACGATCGACTTCTCGGTGTTCCACGCCAGATGGTTGAGCAGCGTCGACTTGCCCGTACCGGCACGACCGGTCACGAAGACGTGTTCCCTGGTGTGCTCGATCAACTCGAACAGCGCCTGCTGCTCCGGCGAGAGGGAAAGCCGTCCCATCCCCGCCCCTTCCATGTCGCCCGACCTGACGCACTACTCTAACCCTGCGCGCGGGCGCCGGACCGCTTATCCACAGAACCTTAGGATGGCCTCATGGCTGAGGCGGACGCGCGCATGCGCCGACGGGCCGTCCTGCTCTGGTCGGCTGTCGGCGTGCTGCTCCTCGCCGCTTTTGCGGCGGGGCTCGGCGCCGTCCAGCGGACGTACTACAGCCCGAGCGGGTTCGTGCAGGCGTTCGCCGGCTCGGTCGCCTCCCACGACGTCGCGGCCGCGCTGGCCATGCCCGGCGCCGCTCCGACGGCGGCGGCGCTGGAGAGCGCCCACCTGCCGACGGGCGCATCCCGTGAGCTGCTGCGCTCCGATGTCCTGCCCTCGATCGAGGACATCCGGATCACGTCGGATTCGGCCGGGACGGACGGCGTGCACACAGTGGTGGCCCAGGCCGCCGCGGACGGACGCTCGGTCTCGGCGAGCTTCCGCGTCCGCCAGACGGGATCCGTCCTCGGGCTGCTGCCGACCTGGTCCTTCGCTTCCACTCCGCTCGCGATCTCCCGGATCACCGTCGCGCACGCGACCACGTTCAGCGTCGGCGGCCACATCCTGAGCCCGCGCTCCGCGTCGCCGAAGCAGCCGGCCGGTGCCTTCACCGTCTCGGCCGACTACCTGGTCCTGCCGCTGGCGCCCCTCGAGCTGTCCCATACCTCGGCGTACCTCCGGGCCGCCCCGGTGGTCGCGGCCGTGAGCCCGGGGAGCATCACCGAGACCACCGTGGATGCCGAGCCGACACCGTCCTTCACATCAGCTGTTCAGAAGGAGGTGAACGCCTTCCTGGACCGGTGCGCGGAACAGCATGTGCTGCAGCCTGCGGGATGCCCGTTCGGCATCGAGATCGACGACCGCGTCCAGGGCGATCCGACGTGGTCCATGAGCACGTACCCGGTCGTGCGCCTCCGCCCGGGCGACACCTCGTGGACCACCGACCGCATGACCGGCGTCGCCCATCTGAAGGTGACGGTGCAGTCGCTCTTCGACGGGTCGGTCAGCACCCGCAGCGATGCCGAGCCGTTCGCGATGATCCTCAGCAGCGTGACGATCCGCAGCGACGGCTCCCTCGCCATCGTCGTCGCCCAGTAGCGCTAGCGGGAGACCCGGTCGCGATCCGCCATCCGGGCCAGGCGCGCGTTGTACTCCTGGAGTTCCGCGTCGCCGGTGCGGTCCGCGTTCCTGTCGCGACGCTTCGTCTCGCGCTCGTCGCTGCGGCTCCACTGGATGGCGACGACGATGGCGAGCGTCACGGTCGGGATCTCGCCGATGCTCCAGGCGATCCCGCCCGCGGCCTGCTGATCGATCAGCGGCAAGTCGCCCCAGGTCCGGCCCATCGCGCCGAACCAGTCGGCCAGCATGAGCCCGTGCATCTGCATGATCGAGAGGCCGAAGAAGGCGTGGAAGGCCATCGTCAGCAACAGCAGGAGCAGCCGGAACGGGTACGGCAGCCGGTACTTGACCGGATCGATCCCGATCAGCGACTGCACGAACAGGTACCCCGTGATGAGGAAGTGCACGACCATCCACTCGTGCCCGATGTGATCGGTCGTCGCCCAGCGGAACACCGGCGTGTAGTAGAACACCCAGAGCGACCCGGCGAAGAGGATGGCGGCGACGATCGGGTTCGAGAGGAACCCGGCGATGCGCGAGTGGACCGCGAGCAGCAGCCACTCGCGGCCCCCGCGCGAGCCGTCGTGCCGCTTCCGGATGGCGCGGGCGGCGAGCGTCACGGGAGCGCCGGGGACCAGGAGCAGGGGGACCGCCATCGTGAGCACCATGTGCGCGGACATGTGCGCCGAGAACAGGTACTTCTCGTAGACGTTCACACCGCCGTTGGTGATGTAGAAGAGCAGGACGATGCCGAGCGTCCAGAACACCGTGCGGTGGATCGGCCAGGCGTCGCCGCGGCGCCGCAGCCGCCAGACTCCCGCGAAGTAGAAGAAGAGCGCGAAGGCGCAGACGAGCACCCAGAGCAGGTCGAAGTTCCACGAGGTGAACAGCCGTCCCCAGGTCAGTTCGGGAGGCAGCTTGTCGCCGGTCAGGATCTCGGCGGGCGTCGGGATGGCCGCGCGGGTCTGCGGCACGGGGGTCACGGTCCGCGCGAGCGCCGCGGCCACGCCGGACGCGATGCCCATGAAGGCGAGCTCGGCCACGACGATCCACCAGAAGCTGCGCGGCTCGCCGGTCGCCCTCAGCCGGCCGATCAGGTACCGCCGCTGCGTCACGCCGAAGAGTCCGAGCGCCACGAGCGCGGCGACCTTGACGAGCACGAGGATGCCGTACGGCGTCGCCAGCTCGGCCAGCGTGCCGACGCGGAGCTCCGCGTTCACATAGCCGGAGGCCGCCACGACCAGGAAGCAGATCAGCGCGAACGTGGAGTATCGCTCCAGGACCGTGACCAGCCGGCCCTTCCCGAAGGTGTGCTTGACGACGACCAGCGTCAGGAGCCCGCCCAGCCAGATGCTGGCGAAGAGCACGTGCAGGCCGAAGGAGGTCACCGCGGCGTCGTGCCCCGACGCCTCGGCGCTGTGCCCCTGCTGCGCCATCGGCACGACTGCCGCCACCGCCAGGACGGCGACGAACGCGATCGCCGTCTGGTTGCGCACGGCGAAGCACAGCACGGTGACAACGGCGGCGATGAGCGTGATGCCGAGCCAGGCCTGCCCGAGCGACACGCTGGTGATGAAGGAGCTCAACCCGTTGCTGAACGTGGAGTCGAACGACCACGGCACATTGGAGACGCTCACGAAGGTGAACAGACCGGTCGCCGCCGAGGCGACGGTCATGACTCCGGCACTGCCGGCCGCGAAGTCGAGGGCCTTTCCGTACTCGTCGCGCTCGGGGCTGAACGCGAAACAGGCGAGCACGAGCGCGCCGACCGTTCCCGCCAGGCTCAGGTTGACCACGAGGGTCGCCGCAGGGAGCCCCCAGCGCACCAGGGCGCCGGGATCAGCGAGCAGGGGAGCGCTGGCGCCACCACCGAACGCGAGCGCGCCGACCATGGCCGCCGCGGCTGCGAGAAGCAGGGCGGCGGGGCCGATCACGCGGAGGATTCGTGGCACTTCTCCAGCCTACGTCGCGCCCGCTGGGCGGGCGCCCACAGCCGTCAATGCTGTGGAGGGACGAGGAGCTGTGGAGAACGAGAAGGGCGGCACCGCGAACCGCGGTACCGCCCTCGGGCAGAGCTGGGAAGGACTACTTGACGGCAGCCTTGAGCTTGGAGCCCGCGGTCAGCTTGACGCGGTGACCGGCCGGGATGGAGATCTCGGCACCGGTCTGCGGGTTGCGGCCGGTGCGGGCAGCGGTCTCGCTGCGCTCGGCGGCGAGCCAGCCCGGGATGGTGACCTTGCCGCCCTTGGCGACGGTCTCGCTGATGGTGCTGAAGAACGCGTCGACGACGCTGGAGACGGTGGCCTGGCTCTGACCAGACGCCGCAGCGACGGCAGCAACGAGCTCGGTCTTGTTCAGGTTGTCAGCCATTGAGTGTCCTCCTCGGACCTTGTGCTGGATCTACAGCTTTTTTGTGGAACGGTTGAGGCCACACGGGCCATTACGTTTGGTCGGACGACCGCCTCGAATGTATCAGAATCCCGCGGAAACACGCGGATCTTCCGACCGTTTAGTGGATATCCGTCGTGATCGTGGTCTCCAGGCATCCCCGGCGACCACGACGAAGGGGCGCCCGGCCGAAGCCGGACGCCCCTCGAGTGCGTCGATCGGGCTGGGTTACCAGCTCGACTTGGTGATGCCGGGCAGCTCGCCGCGGTGCGCCATGTCGCGGAAGCGGACACGCGAGATACCGAACTTGCTGAGGTTTCCGCGGGGACGGCCGTCGACGGCGTCGCGGTTGCGAACGCGGATCGGGGAGGCGTCACGGGGAAGCTTCTGCAGGCCGATGCGGGCGGCCTCACGGGACTCGTCGGTGCCGTTCGGGTCGACGAGTGCCTTCTTGAGCTCGGCACGCTTCGTGGCGTAGCGCGCGACGATGACCTTGCGCTGCTCGTTCTTGGCGATCTTGGATGTCTTGGCCATGATTAGCGCTCCTCTCGGAAGTCGACGTGCTTGCGCACGACAGGGTCGTACTTCTTGAGCACGAGGCGGTCGGGGTCGTTGCGACGGTTCTTCTTGGTCACGTAGGTGTAACCGGTGCCCGCCGTCGAACGGAGCTTGATGATCGGACGGATGTCCTGCTGCTTCGCCATTAGATCTTCTCCCCACGGGCCAGGAGGTCCTTGACCACGGACTCGATGCCACGGGCGTCGATGACCTTGATGCCCTTGGCGCTCAGGGTCAGGGTGACGTTACGGCGAAGGGACGGAACGTAGTACGTCTTCTTCTGGATGTTCGGGTCGAACCGTCGCTTGGTGCGGCGGTGCGAGTGCGAGATGTTGTGACCGAAGCCGGGAACGGCTCCTGTCACCTGGCACACTGCTGCCATTGCTTTCTTCTCCAATACCGTGGTGCCGGACGGCACCACCCAAGGTCACTTGTCGGCGCACGACTTCCCCAAGCGATTCGTCTGGGGGGTTCGTACACGATCTGAGCGGGAGGAGCCCACTCAGCCAAACATCCATGCTACGGCATCGAGGCGCCGCCGGCCAAATCACTCAGGGCCGTGCACGCGGCGCACAGCCCGAAGACGTCGACCACGTGCTGCGCCTGCGTGAACCCGTGCGCTGCCGCGGCCTGACGCGCCCACTGCTCGACCGCATCCGCCTCGATCTCCACCGTGAGCCCGCAGTTGCGGCAGATCAGGTGGTGGTGATGGCCGGTCGTGCACGCACGGTAGAGGGCTTCGCCCTCCGGCGACTGCAGCGAGTCGGCATCGCCTTCCGCCGCAAGGTCGGCGAGCGCGCGATACACCGTGGCCAGACCGATCGGGGAGCCGGCCTCGTGGAGGCTCAGGTGCAGTCCCTGCGCGCTGATGAAGCCCTCCGTCGAGGTCAGAGCCTCGCGGACAGCCTCCCGCTGCCAGGTGTTCCGCTTCACCATCCCAGGCTAGCCCGCCTGGCTCACGAGTCGCCGAGAGGTCTTCGCCGCGGTCCGACGGCGGGCACGACGACCCCCGACGACGCGGCAGACCGCGTAGATGAGGAACGAGATCGTCGTCACGTACGGACTGATCGGCAGAGCGCTCCCGAGCGCCAGCAGGATGCCGCCGACGACCGATACGAGTGCGAAGCCGACGCTGATCAGCGGGACTCCGAGCGGCGAGGACGAGATCCGCATCGCCGCCGCGGCCGGCGTGACCAGCAGCGACAGCACCAGCAGCGCGCCCACGATCTGGACCGAGACGGCGACCGCGAGGCCGAGCAGCACCATGAACGCCAGCGCCACGAAGCGGGTCGGGACGCCCCGCGAGGCGGCGACGTCCGCATCCAGGCTGTCGAAGGTCAGGGGCCGCCAGATGAGGAGCAGCGCCACCAGGACGATCGCACCGATGACGAGCAGCGACCCGAGCTGCGGGTCGTCGACGGAGACGATCTGCCCGGTCAGCAGGCCGAACTTATTGGCGCTGCGGCCGGGATAGAGGGCGAGCGCCAGGATTCCGAGACCGAGACCGAACGGCATGAGGACCGCGATGATCGAGTTGCGGTCGCGTGCTTTCGCCCCGAGGAGGCCGATGAGCATCGCAGCGACGAGCGAGCCGACGAGGGACCCGGCCACGACGTTCACGCCGAGCAGCAGGGCCACCGCCGCACCCGCGAAGGAGAGCTCACTGATCCCGTGCACCGCGAAGGCCATGTCGCGCTGCATCACGAAGACCCCGATCAGGCCTCCGATGATGCCGAGGACTGCCCCGGCGAAGATCGAGTTCTTGACGAGGAGGAGCAACTCGCCGTAGTCGGTGAAGTCGAACAGCTGCGACCACAGATCCAGGTGCGTCATGCGACCGGCTCCGGGTGCGCCTCGCGGGTGTGCTCGTGATGGTCGTGGGTCTCGGCATCCGGGATGCCGACCACGACGATCCTGCCGCGGCTGCGGATGACGTCCACGGGCGTCCCGTACAGGTCGGTCAGGACCTCGCTGCGCAGCACCTCGTCCGGGGTCCCCGTGCGGAACCGGCCGCCGGCCAGGTACAGGACGCGGTCCACCATCCCGAGCACCGGGTTCACGTCGTGCGTGACGAAGACGACCGCGCTTCCGTGGTCACGGCGCCGGCGGTCGATCAGCTCACTGACGCCGCGCTGGTGCTGCAGGTCGAGCGAGAGCAGAGGCTCGTCGCACAGCAGCAGGGCCGGGTCTCCGGCGAGCGCCTGCGCGACCCGGAGCCGCTGCTGCTCGCCGCCGGAGAGCGATCCGACCGCCGTGTCGGCGTAGCGCCGCGCGCCCACCGCGTCGATGAGCCGCTCCACCTGGTCCCGGTCGGCCTGGCGGGGGAGCGGCAGCCCCCAACGGTGACCGTTGACGCCCAGGGCGACCAGGTCGCGCGCTCGCATCGGGGTGCCGGCGGGGATGAGCTTCTGCTGCGGGATGTAGCCGATGCGGCGGTCGCCGCGGCGCACCGCGTGGCCCTCGAAGGCGATCTCGCCGGCGTCGAGCTGCTGCTGGCCGAGGATCGTGCGCAGGAGGCTGGTCTTCCCGGAGCCGTTCGGGCCGAGCACGGCGACGAACTCGCCGGCGTGCACGTCGAGATCCAGGCCGCTCCACAGCGTCCGGTCGCCGAAGCCGAGGGACGCGTCCCGCAGCCGGAGGACGACCTGGCCCTCGACAGGCGGTGCGACGAGTTCGAGCGGTTCGGTCACTTGGCCAGCGCCTTTCCGACCGCGTCGAGATTGGCGTGCATCCAGCTGAGGTAGTCCTCGCCGCCGGGCAGCGTCTCGGTCACGGGCACCACGGGGATGCCGGCATGCTTCGCAGCGGCGAGCACCCGTTCCGTCTCGGCGCCCGTGGTCTGCTCGTTGTACGCCAGGAGCTTCACCTGGTGCGTGCTGAAGATTTTCAGGGTCTGCTCGAGCACGACGGGGGAGACGTCGTTCTCCCCCTCGATGGCGGCGCTGAACTTCTCCGGAGTCTTGTTGACGAGTCCGATCGCGTCGAGCAGGTAGAGCGGAACGGGCTCGGTGATCGCGACACCGTCCCCTGCGTGCGAGGCCTTCAGCTGCGCTTCGGTGGACTCGAACGCGGCGACCTTCTGGCTGAACTCCCGGGCGTTCCTCTCGAAGGTGGCCTCATGCGACGGGTCAGCCGTGCCGAGGGCTGTCGCGAGTGCGGTCGCGAGGGTGCGGATCGTGGGGAAGTCGTACCAGACGTGCTCGTTGAGTTCGCCGTCCACCGGCTTCTTGCCGGACAGGTCGACGACATTCAGCACCTGGGCGTCCTGGTTCTTGGCGCCCGTGACGAGCGTGTGCATGAACTCGTCGTAGCCTCCGCCGTTCTCGATGATGACGTCGGCCTTGGAGACGGCCAGCTGGTTCTGGGCGCTGGCCTCGAAGGAGTGCGGGTCCTGTGCGGGGTCGGACATCAACGACGTGACGTGGACGGCGTCGCCGCCGATCGTCTCGGCGATGTTCCCGTACACGTTGGTGCTGGCGACGACGCGGACGGTGCCGTCGTCGGATCCTGCGGAGGGCGAGGCGGAGCAGCCGGCGAGCGCCACGACGGCGGCGGTTGCGGTGGCTGCTGCTGCGAGGGCGGAGACGATGGAGCGCGTCTTCATGGATGAGCCTGTCTAAGTCGCGAACGACACGAAGGGTGTGCCCGCGGTCGCGGGCACCGGCTCAGGCTACGTCTTATTGAAAATGATTGTCAAATTCAATCCAGGAGCAGGGCGGGCTCTTCGATGATCGAGGCGACATCCGCCAGGAAGCGGGAGGCGACGTCGCCATCCACGACGCGATGGTCGAAGGACGCGCCGAGCGTCGTGACGAAACGCGGACGCACCTCGCCGTCGACCACCCACGGCTTCTGCTTGATGGTGCCGAGGGCGACGATGCCGACCTCCCCGGGGTTCAGGATGGGCGTGCCGGTGTCCATCCCGAACACGCCGATGTTCGTGATCGTGATCGTCCCGCCGCTCATGTCGGACGGCGGGGTCTTGCCGTCGCGGGCAGTGAGGGTCAGCTGCTCGAGCTGCTTCGCGAGCTCCAGCAGGGTCATCCCCTGCGCCTCTTTGATGTTCGGCACGATGAGGCCGCGCGGCGTGGCCGCGGCGATCCCGAGATTGACGTAGTGGCGGACGATGATCTCCTCGTCCGTCCACGACGAGTTCACCGTCGGGTTGCGACGGACGGCCCAGATCATGGCCTTGGCCATGATGAGCAGGGGAGAGACCTTCACTCCGGCGAAGTCGGCCGAATTCTTGAGCCGCTTGACGAACTCCATGGTCCGGGTCGCGTCCACGTCGACGAACAGACTGACGTGCGGGGCGCTGAACGCGCTCGAGGTCATCGCGGTGGCGATCGCCTTCCGGACGCCCTTGACCGGGATGCGATCCTCGCGGTCGTTCGGCCATTCCGGCGTCTGGATGTTGCGGAAAACGGTCACCTGGGTCGCCTCGCGCAGGACATCGTCGCGGGTGACGTCGCCGATCGGCCCGGTGGGCGTCACAGCGGTGATGTCGACGCCGAGGTCCTTGGCGAGCTTGCGGACCGGCGGCTTGGCGAAGACCGGGCCGGACGGCGCAGCATGGGCGGTCGGCGCAGCGTGGGCGGTCGCGGAACCGTGCGCCGTGGGGGAGGCCGGGGTGCTGGATGGGGCGGCGGCGGTCTGGGCCGACGTGGCGGCGGGCGCGATCGATCCCGAGAACGACACGGGGATCGAAGCCGTTCCGGGATGCGTCACGCGGCGACGACGGCTCGTGCCGTGCCCCGAGGAGCCGTAGCCCACCAGGACGGCGCCCGGCTTCGGATCCTCCTCGTGCGAGACGGTCGCCGCAGCGTCGGCGGCGACCTCCTCGGCCGGCTCCGGCTCGGGCCGGGGCTCGATCGCCTCACTGCCGCTCGTCACGGTGAAGATCGGCGTGCCGACCTCGACCGTCTGACCCTCGGAGACGAGGAGCTCGCCCACGGTTCCCTCGAACGGCGACGGCAACTCGACCAGCGACTTGGCGGTCTCGATCTCGACGATCACCTGGTTCACCGCGACCTGCTCGCCCGGCGTGACCTTCCACGAGACGATCTCCGCCTCGGTCAGGCCCTCGCCCACATCGGGCAGGAGGAACTGGGACTCGCTCATCTGCGACTTCTCTCTGTCTGTTGCTGTGGGTCGGCGCCGGCCGGGTCCGCCCCTGCTGGCAGGGACGGAGGCGCTCAGTAGGCCAGCGCTCGGTCGACGGCCTCGAGGATGCGGTCGGCGTCCGGAAGGTAGAGCTCTTCCAGGTTCGCCGGCGGGAACGGTACGTCGAACCCGGAGACACGCAGCACTGGTGCCTCGAGCGAGTAGAACGCCTTCTCGGCGAGAGTCGCCGCCACCTCGGAGCCGACGGACACATTGCCCGGCGCCTCCTGCGCGACGATCAGGCGGCCTGTCTTCTGGACCGACGCGATGACCGGCCCGTAGTCGACGGGCGACAGCGACCGCAGGTCGATGACCTCCAGGCTCCGGCCCTCCTCGGCCGCGAGCTCGGCAGCGCGGAGCGCGACGCTCACCATCCCGGCCCAGGCGACGATGGTCGCATCGGTTCCCGTGCGCACCACGCGACTCGCGTGCAGTGGCGTCCCGTTCTCGACCAGGTCGACCTCGCCCTTGGGCCAGTAGCGGCTCATCGGCTCGAAGAAGACCACCGGGTCGTCCGAGCGGATCGCCTCCTGGATCATCCAGTAGGCGTCGTGCGGGGTCGACGGCGCGACGACCCGGAGGCCGGCGGTGTGCGCGAAGTACGCCTCCGGCGCCTCCTGGTGGTGCTCCACCGCGCCGATGTGGCCGCCGTGCGGGATCCGGATGACGACGGGAAACGCCATCTTGCCGCTGTGCCGGTTGGTCATCTTGGCGAGCTGTGTGGTGATCTGATCGAAGCCGGGGAAGACGAATCCGTTGAACTGGATCTCGAGCACCGGCCGGTAACCGCGCATCGCCAGCCCGATCGCCGTGCCGATGATGCCGGCCTCGGCGAGCGGGGTGTCCATGACGCGCTGGGGACCGAACTCCTTCTGCAGCCCCTCTGTCACCCGGAAGACGCCGCCCAGGGGCCCGATGTCCTCTCCCATGAGAAGGACGCGCGGGTCATCCGCGAGGGCACGCCGCAGTCCGGCGTTCAGGGCCTTCACCATCGGCAGCGACTGGATGCGCGGCTCGGGCGGGGCGTCGACGGCCGCTTCTGGAGCGGGACTCGGGTCCTCGCCCGGCTCGTCCTCGACCACGAACTCGCGGGTCCACTCCTGCTCGGCGACGTGCTCCTCGAGCACGCGCGCGTCGGGGTCGCTCTCGATGATCTCGACGACGTCGATCGCCTGCGTGTCCAGCAACGTCGAGTCGAAGTTCGTCGAGTCGAAGTTCACCGAGTCGGGGGACGCGGCATCGGAAGACGATTCCTCGCCGTCCTGGCCCTCGTTCTCGTCTGCATCACTCCCGGGCTCGCCGTCGATCAGCTCGGCCTCCACGTACTCGGCCTCGCTGTACTCGGCCTCGCTCCTCACCTCGCTCATGCGTCACCTCCGAAGGACGACTCGTACTCCTCGAACCAGCGCTGCTGCTCCTCCGTGACGGGATGCGGCTCACTGTAGACGTGCTGGAACATCGATGCGACGGGCGGCGGGGTCAGCGCGAGCGTCCGCCTGCGGACATCGGCGGCGAGATCCGCCGCCTCCTCATCCGCGCTGTCGAAGAACGCCTGCCCGACGCCCTGCTCCTCGAGGAACACCCGGAAGCGCCGGATCGGATCGCGCTCGGCCCAGTAGGCGAGCTCGTCGTCCGAGCGGTACTTGGACGGGTCGTCGCTGGAGGTGTGTGCGCCCATCCGGTAGGTGAGGGCCTCGATCATGCTGGGACCTTCGCCGCTGCGCGCGTCGTCGAGATGCTTCGCCGTGACGGCGTAGGCCGCTAGCACATCGTTGCCGTCGATCTGGACGCCCGGGATGCCGAAGCCGCTCGAACGCAGATAAAGAGGAGTGCGCGACTGCGTCGAGACCGGCACCGAGATGGCCCAGTGGTTGTTCTGCAGGAAGAACACCTGCGGCGTCTGGTAGCTGGCGGCGAAGACGTACGCCTCGTTGACATCGCCCTGGCTGGTCGCGCCATCGCCGAAGTAGACGATCGTCGCGGCGTCCTGCGTGGGGTCGCCCGTCCCGACCTTGCCGTCGAGCTTCATGCCCATCGCATAGCCGGTCGCGTGCAGCGACTGCGATCCGATGACCAGCGTGTAGAGGTGGAAGTTGCCGATGGCCGGATCGGTCGGATCCCACCCGCCGTGCGCGACGCCGCGGAAGACACCCACGATGCCGACCGGGTCGACGCCGCGGATCAGACCGACGACGTGCTCCCTGTACGAGGGGAACAGGTGGTCCTGCGGCTTCGCCGCGCGAGCCGATCCGACCTGGGCCCCCTCCTGGCCGTGGCTGGGCACCCAGAGGCCGAGCTGCCCCTGCCGCTGCAGGTTCGCCGCCTCGTCGTCGAAACGACGGACGCGGACCATGTCGCGGTAGAAGGTGCGGTAGTCGTTCTCGTCGAGGTTCTCCAAGTAGGGGAGGTACTCCGCCGACGTCTCGCTCGGCTGGAACCGGCCGTCAGCAGTGAGCAGCTGGACCGTGTTCGCCGGGCGCGGGATCTCGTTCGTCGCAACCACCGTTCTAACCTAACCGCTTGGCGGGGTGGCCATTTGGTAGGTTCTGCACAATATCCCCACTGACCTGCAGGAGTTTGTCCACAGATTCCTCCTCGCCGACGCTGATGCGGATGCCCTCCGGCGGAAAAGCCCGCACGGTCAGCCCGGCATCGAAGAATGCGTCGTTGGCGTCCGCCGTCTCCGCCCCTGTCGCCAGCCAGACGAAGTTTCCCTGCGCCTCCGGGACGGCCCAGCCCTGCGCGAGCAGCGCATCCCGAAGCCGGTCCCGCCGCATGGCGACACGTGCCACGCGCTCCAGCAACTCGTCCTCCGCGTCGATCGAGGCCAGTGCGGCGACGCGGGAGGCGTCGGTGACCGAGAGCGGGATGGCCGCCGAACGCGCTGCGTCGAGCACCGCCTGCGGACCGATGGCATAGCCGATGCGCAATCCGGCGAGTCCGTAGGCCTTGGAGAACGTCCGCAGCACCACGAGGTTGGGGTAGCGCGAGAGCAGGGGGATGCCGTCCACCGCCGCGTCATCGGTGACGAATTCGAAGTACGCCTCGTCGAGCAGCACCAGGAGGTCGGAGGGCACGCGAGCCATGAAGGCCTCGAAGTCGGCGGCCGTGACGATCGTGCCCGTCGGGTTGTTCGGCGTGCACAGGATCACGACGCGGGTGCGGTCCGTGACCGCCGCGGCCATCGCATCCAGGTCGTGGCTTCCGTCCGGGAGGTTCGGGACCTGGACGCTCGTCGCCCCCGTCACCGTCACCAGCCCCGGGTAGGCCTCGAAGGAGCGCCAGGAGTAGACGACCTCGTCGCCCACCCCGGCAGCGGCCGAAATGAACTGCGAGAGCAGTGCGACCGAGCCGCTGCCCAGGTGCACGTGGCCCACGCTCACACCGTGCCGCTCCGCGAGACGCTGCCGCAGATCCCCTCCGCCCGCGTCCGGGTAGCGGTTCAGCTGCCGCAGCGTCGCGGCCACAGCATCCACCACCGAGGGCAGGGGAGTGAAGGGATTCTCGTTGCTGGACAGCTTGAAGCCATCGACCGGCGCCGGTCGCCCCTGCTTGTAGGGCGGCACCGCGACGATTTCAGGGCGTAGTCTCACGCCGGGCGTGTCATCGGAACTCACAGACCCAACTTAGCCGCGCCCGCATACTTCCAGGGGAATTCCGTAAAGCTGTGGAGAGACGCCGCCTGGGGATGAAGCGCATGACGCGTATGCGGGAGCACCCCTGTACCCCGGCGCCGCTCCCTGGAAGGATGAGGCCATGCGATTCCTGCTCAGGCTGATCATCAACGCCTTCGCCCTCTGGCTCACGACGCTGATCGTCAGCGGCGTGAGCGTCCGTCCCTACGCCTCGGGAACCACGGCCGCGGTGCTCACGTTCCTGCTCATCGCCCTGATCTTCGGCATCGTGAACGCGGTCATCGGCACGATCATCCGAATCGTCGCCCTCCCGCTCTACATCCTGACGCTGGGGCTGATCTCGCTGATCGTCAACGCCTTCCTCCTTCTCATCGTGTCCTGGATCAGCGGAGCGATGGGGTTCGGACTGTACGTGGCAGGGTTCTGGTGGGGCGTGCTCGGTGCACTGGTCCTCGGCGTCATCGCGTGGCTGCTCGGGCTGCTCGTGCGTCCCACCCGGCGCACCTGAGGTCCGCGGCCGGCAGGCCTGAGGTCCGCGGCCCGCAGCCGCGTGCGGGAGAATGGTGGGGTACCCGCCGCTCGATCCCGCGAGGAGCACTATGACCGCCCTGCCTCCCCAGCCGCTCAGTCCCCTCGACGGCCGCTACCGGCCCGTCGTGATCGGACTCGGCGACCACTTGTCGGAGGCGGGGCTGAACCGGGCGCGTGTCCAGGTCGAGGTCGAGTGGCTCGTCTTCCTCACCGAGCACAGGATGTTCGGGTCCTCCCCGCTGTCCGCCGAGCAGACCGAGGCGCTGCGGGCTCTCGCCGACGACTTCGGCCAGCCCGAGATCGACCGGCTGGCGGAGCTCGAAGCGACGACCCGGCACGACGTGAAGGCGGTCGAGTACCTGGTGCGCGAGCGACTCCACGCGCTGGGCCTCGACCACATCGCGGAGCTGACCCATTTCGCAGCGACGAGCGAGGACATCAACAACCTCTCCTACGCACTGACGGTGAGCGCGGCGGTTCGCGAGTCGTGGCTGCCGAAGTTCCGCGCCGTCATCGCCGAGCTCCGCGCGCAGGCGAAGCAGTACCGCGGCGACGCGATGCTCGCACGCACGCACGGCCAGCCGGCGACTCCGACCACCATGGGCAAGGAGCTCGCGGTCTTCGTGCACCGCCTGGAGCGGGTCCTCGTCCAGATCGAGGGCGGCGTCCACCTCGGGAAGTTCAGCGGCGCGACGGGCACCTTCGCCGCCCACCTGGTCGCAGACCCGGAGGCCGACTGGCCGCGCATCTCGCAGGAGTTCGTCGAGAGCCTCGGCCTCGACTGGAACCCGCTGACCACTCAGATCGAGCCCCACGACTGGCAAGCGGAGCTGTACTCACGTATCTCGCACGCCAACCGCATCCTGCACAACCTGTGCACGGACATCTGGACCTACATCTCGCTCGGCTACTTCCGCCAGGTTCCCGAGCCGGGCGCCACCGGCTCGTCGACGATGCCGCACAAGGTCAACCCGATCCGATTCGAGAACGCTGAGGCCAACCTGGAGCTCTCCAGCGCCGTGCTCGACTCGCTCGCCGCGACGCTGGTCACCAGCCGCCTCCAGCGGGATCTGACCGATTCGACCACGCAGCGCAACATCGGCGTCGGACTCGGCCACTCCCTCCTGGCACTCGACAACATCGAGCGCGGCCTCGGCCAGATCGCCATCGACCGGCAGGCACTCGCCGCGGACCTCGACGCCAACTGGGAGGTCCTGGCCGAGGCCATCCAGACCGTTATCCGCGCGGAGGTCACGGCCGGTCGCTCCAGCATCTCCGACCCGTACGCGCTCCTCAAGGAGCTGACCCGCGGCAAGCGTGTGGACCACTCGGCGCTGACAGAGTTCGTCAACGGGCTGGAGATCGGTCAGGCGGCGAAGAACCGCCTGCTCGCGCTCACGCCCGCGAGCTACACCGGCCTGGCGTCCGAACTGGTCGACTACCTGTAACCGGGAGGCCCAGTCGGGGTCGGCCTCTCCGGCGGCCTGTCAGGGGGTCGGCCCGGGCTCCGGGTCAGTGCCCCTGCGGCCGGTCGTCACCCTCGGCGCGTTGCCGGGCGGCCTTGGCGCGCGCCTCGGCATCCTGCTCGTGGATGTCCTCCACCTCCGCCTCGGTCGGCTTGAAGGCCAGCGCGAAGAGCGCAAGGAGCACGAGCGACACGATGAAGGTGATCCCGAAGGCCACTCCGGCGAGGACGAACTCGCGCGTCGCGACGAGCACGATCAGACCGACGAAGACAGCGAGGCCGGCGGAGATGCCGATCAGCTCGACCGGGAGGAACCGGTCGCGACGGCTGGGCTGGAGGTTCTGGGTCACTCGAGGGTCCTTCTTGTCGCCGGAGGTCATGATCCGGTCTCCGCTCCGTGCGACTGCGCCCGGGTGCGCGCGGCACCCCGCAACGTCGCCGCCCCGATCGCCTGGAAGACCCCGACGATGACGGCCCAGGCGCCGAACAGCCCGATCGCCAGCACGGCGTCGGCGGGCGAGAACAGCAGCGCCAGCGCGAGCACCGCCGTGATCGCCCCGGTGATCAGCCAGTCGCGGGCGGCCGCATCCCGGCGCCGCTCACGGATGCCGTTGTAGAGCTCCAGGAAACCGGTGAGCGCCGCCCACACGGTCACCAGGTAGAGGAAGAGCCCGAGCCCGCCGCCGGTGAGGGCCAGCGCCAGCACGCCGGCGAGGAGCCCGATCCCGCCCTGGACCGCGAAGAGCGTGCGGGTCAGCCGGGGTCCGGCGAAGAGGGCACTGAGGATGCCCGTCGCCAGGCCGTCCACGATGGCGAAGAGACCGAAGACGATGAGTCCGAAGACGGGGGTGTGCGCATCCCGCGTGAACGTGATGACCGCCCCGGCGGCGAGTGCCACGATGGCCCGAACGGCGGGGACCAGCCAGTACCGGCTGTGCGCGTGGGCGTTCGGATGCGGGGCAGGGACGGCGGTAGCCACTCGGCGACCTCTTTCATCGGGGATTCGCCATCCAGTCTAGTCGCGGCCTTCTGCGCGTTCGCCGCATCCAGCGGCCTCCGCTCGACCGTCGCCAGGTCCCGCCCTCACCCCGTCACGCGCGGGTGGGATGCGCCTCCGGCTCACCCTCGCGAGCCCAGAAGATCACAGCGGCGACAGCTCCCACGGCGAGCAGAAACGCACCGGTCGGGGTGACCCTGTCGGCGATGTCGTACTGCGCGAGCACGGCGGCAGCGACCCCTGCCAGTGCCCCCGTCACAGCGACCACGGCGAACGCGAACGAGATCGCGCGGACAGCGCCATCCATCACGATTCCGCGCACGGCCAAGGCGACCGCCCCGAGGAGCCAGAGCGCGACCACGGGCACGGAGAGGAGCAGCCCCATGGGATCACGCAGGAGCAGGCCCGGCGTCAGGTAGACGGCTGACGCTGCCAGCACCAACACGATGCCGAGTCCCGCGAAGGCGGCGAGTCGCGCCCCGTCCCTCCGGACACCGACGATCGACGGGAGCATTACCGGCCACGTCACCGCGACGGCGAACGCCACGAGAGAGAGTGCCACGCTGGCCGCGCCCTGCAGCACCGGGAGGAGGATGCCGATCATGCTTGCCAGTGCACCACGTCCGGCGATCGATCCGCGTCCTCCCCGAGGTGTCGGCCGCTCGATTAGATTGTCCCGATTCGGTGCCGTTTTGTCACATCCGCCAAGAGATTGTGCTCGAAGCCCGCCAAATAGATTGGCCTCAGATCTCAGAGCTGCAAAAGCGACGGACTCGAGTTGCTCTCCGCCGCAGCCTCCGAGGCTGGACACATTGCAAGCGATATCGTTCGCACGAGGAGTATCAGCTTGGGGCGCGGGGGCGCGAGGAGATAACGATGAGCAGCACAGCGGATCCGCGAGGGTCAATCTGGCGCAGGTGGGATCCACACATTCACACGCCTGGCACGGTCATGGCGGATCAGTTCGGCCCCGACGCCTGGGACGCTTACTTCGACGCAATTGAAGCGGCGACGCCTGCCATCGAGGCGATCGGCATCACCGACTACGCCAGCCTCGACCGCTATGTCGACGTCCTTGCCGCGAAAGAGAACGATGGTCGCCTTGCCGATGTAGCCCTGATCTTTCCGAACGTCGAACTGCGACTCCCTCTCCTGACCGGCGGGGGTCACCCGCTGAACGTTCATCTCTTGATTTCCCCAGAAGACGCGGACCACGTCGCTCAAGCGCGATCGTTTCTTCGAAAGCTGCACTTCGAGTATCAGGGCGAGCAGTACGAGTGCTCGCGTGAGTCGCTCATCGCGCTGGGCAAGAAGCACGACCCCTTGCTGCTCGACGACGACAAAGCCCTGGAGGTCGGAACCAATCAGTTCAAGGTGACTCCCGCGGCGATTGCCGACGCGCTCGACCACAGCCGCTGGGCACAGGACAACATATTGTTCGCTGTCGCGGGTGGGAGTAACGACGGCTCGTCCGGTCTTCGATCTCAAGACGGGTCTATGGAAGCGACCCGCGTTGAGATCGAAGCCATGTCGCGCGCGATTTTCTCAAGCCAGCCAGCGCAGCGCGCCTTCTGGCTCGGCAAAGGGCCAGCGACGCTAGAGCAGATCGAGACGAAGTGGAATGGCCGCAAGGCGTGCCTCCACGGCAGTGACGCGCACACGCTCGCCAAAGTGGGCAAACCAGAGGGGAACCGTTACACCTGGATCAAGGGTGACCCGACATTCGAATCCCTAAGGCAGGCATGCCTCGAACCCGACGAGCGGGTAATCGTCGATGAGCAACCGCCGAGTGGTCCGCTCGCTTACCGAACGATTGACTCAGTCAAGGTCGAGAACGCCCCCTGGCTGCAGACCGCGGAAATCCCGCTGAACCGCGGCCTTGTCGCAATCATCGGTGCGCGCGGTTCTGGCAAGACGGCTCTCGCAGATCTCATCGCAGCAGCGACGGATGCCGCTAGCCCGGAGCGAACGAGTGGCCAGTCCTTCCTGCGACGTGCTCAATCCCTGCTAGAAGGAACGGCGGTACGACTGACGTGGGCCGACGGCGAAACCAACCGAGTCGTTCTTCCAACCGCCGACACCGAGACGCGCCCTACTGTCCAATACCTGTCGCAACAGTTCGTTGAGCGGCTCTGCTCATCCGAAGGCATCACGGACGAGCTGCTTCAGGAAGTCGAGCGCGTGGTGTTCGAAGCGCATGAAGACGAGGACCGTCTTGGTGCTCGCTCCTTTCAGGAACTGCTTGCAATTAGTGCCGCACCCGGCCGCGAGAAGCGGGCACGCGCTGACGAGAACAACGGCGTCCTGGCCGAGCAGATCGAACGAGAGCGTGAGCTCGGCGCAGGTCTGGCCGCGCTGAAAGAACAAAAAGTAGCGCTCGAGGCGGCGATCGCATCGGACAAGAAGGCCCGGAACGATCTCATCGTCAAGGGTGGCGAGGATCGAACGGCTCGGCTAGTGGCTGTCAACACGGAACTCGCTACGCGCCAAGCAGAGGTCGACGCTCGTCGACGGCAGGCGAAAAGCCTCGAAGCGCTGGCGGGGGTTGTGAAGGACTACAAGGAGCGGCAGCTCCCGGCGATTCGAGTACGCCTCCAGAGCGACTATTCCGAAGCGAGCTTGACCGAGACCCAGTGGGAGGCGTTCGACGTTGCCTTCCGCTCAGATCCGGCCAAGTTGATCGTCGAGCGGCAGACTGAAATCGGCAAGGAGCTTGAGGCGCTTATGGGGCCGCACATCCCCCAGCCGACCGTTAAGGCCGAGGAGATTGCACCGTTCATCGCGATGGAGGCCGACTTGAGCGGTCAGACCTATCGAGAGCTCCGTGCCGAGTCTTGGCGGCTGAGTGAGCTGATCGGTCTGGACTCACAGAAGACGAACCAGCTCAACAACCTGAACAAGAAGATCGCGACCGCCGAATCCGATCTGACAAAGCTCGAAGGTCAGATAACTCTCGCCGAGGGCGCAGCTGGGCGGGTAAAGAAGTTGCTCAAGGATCGCCGTGACAACTATTTCGAGCTGTTCGAAGGGTTCGATGAGGAGCAGGCAGAGCTCACCCAGCTGTACGCACCGCTGAAGGAGATCCTCGACAGCGAGGGCGGAACGCTCGGAAAGCTTCGCTTCGTCGTCCGCCGGGTAGTTGATACTGCAGCCTGGGCCCGTCGCGGCGAGGAGCTGCTTGATCTGCGGACCACCGGGACCTTCCGGGGGCGCGGAGAACTCCTTCGTGTGGCTCAGGCTGAGCTCGGCTCTGCATGGGAGACGGGCACCGCGGCCCAGGTGGCCGCCGCTATGTCTGCTTTCCGCGAGAAGCACGACAAGCACTTCCGCGAGCAGGCGAAGGCATCGCCGACGAACGCAGTCGAGTATCGACGGTGGCTTGCCGACGTCAGTGCGTGGCTCAACAGCACCGATCACATCAGCATTCAATACGGAGTGCAGTACGACGGCGTCGACATCGAGCAACTGTCTCCGGGCACGCGTGGCATTGTCCTGTTGCTCCTCTACTTGTCGCTTGACAAGACGGACGACCGGCCGCTCATCATCGACCAGCCGGAGGAGAACCTTGACCCAAAGTCAATCTTCGACGAGCTGGTAGATCGCTTCCGAGAGACCAGGCACCGCCGCCAAATCATCATCGTTACCCACAACGCGAACCTTGTCGTGAACACTGACGCCGACCAGGTCATCATCGCGAGCGCCGGAGCACACCGTGCGCGGCAGCTGCCGAAAATCACCTACGCGCTTGGTGGCCTCGAGGATTCGGTCATTCGAGAGCAGGTCTGTGAGATCTTGGAAGGCGGTCGGAGAGCCTTCGAAGAGCGCGCGCGCCGATTGCGTTTCAAAGTCGTGTGAAGCAAGCCGACCACCGTTAGCTTCTCCGAGTGGTCTCCAACGCCCGACGGCAGGCTTCCGTGGGCTTGTACGCGCCGTCACAGACAAATGGAGGATTTTGGGCTTCCGCCAGCCCGGCAGCGCCGGGCTGACGAGTGATAGTCCAGCGACCCGTTTCGGTAAGTGCCGTTGCCCGGCGCCCCTGCTTCGCCCCTTGAAAGCCCTCCCTCCAGTCACCCCTCTCGCACGGGCGTAGGCAGTCATCTGGGCCAGCATCAACGGGCAGTTCTGAAGCGTTCGTGTGGCTTCGTCGCAATCGGAAACGCTTATGACCACCGAGGTTGTCGGCACCGAGACGCGTCAGTCGCGCTAAACCCTTAGGCTCACTCCGGCTTCGAACGGTCTCTAGGGGTTTGCGCAGCCGCGCCATGGTGCAAGTCTCAGTACGGCCAGAAGGCGACTTCGATCCTTGCCTAAACGGGGACAACCAAAATCGGCTCAACCGGACAGTGACAGGCCAGCTCCTAATCATCAACGTCGTCCGCGCCGACGTTGCCATCGAGCACGGATTGAACCTGGGCCTCCAAGGCGAGATCGCCCTGGGACCCGAGCTCGTTCATGTAGGCCTCGGCCTCTTCCTTGAGTTCCGGATCGTCCGACATCATGGCGTTCGCGATTATCACGGGAGTCGCCTGCTGGCTCAGGGCGAATGTGGCTTGGCCACTTTCGCCACGTGTGCCGAGCAATAGCTTCAGGACCGCTAGAGCAGCGGCAGGGCCCGTTGTGGATGCCTGCGCAAGTTCCTTCCATATCATGTGTCTCTCGGCCGCAATTGTCGGTTCGAGTTGGAGTGCATCTCGCAGTCGCGGAAGCCACCACTCCGACGAGAACGAGCTGCTCTTCACCAGCCAGTAGATGCCCTCGAGTTCCTTGCTGTCTTCGGGGTGCTCTCGAACGTGGCTAATACGGTCATCCCAGAGAGTTGCGAAGCGATCACGAATCGCATCTTCCACCGTCGTCGCGCGGAAGAAGGACCAAGCGGTGCTGCTCAACGAATTTCCGCGAACCGCGGGACCCGTTTTGGTGAAGAACGCCTCGAAGACTGGGTCGTCTGAGTTGATATCGCCGAAGACGAATGCATCGATGACCCATTCACCGATACGCGGCAAAGGGTCGGACTCGCCCCTCCAACCAGCCACGAGCGAATCCCCGACGTCGATCGCCGCAAGCATCGCGGGAGCCAGAGCGTCGTACATCGCGCGGTTGTAGCGGTGTGTCGCCATGGCCGTGGTGAGCACAATCTGTTGTTCGATCGAAACACCATCGCGAGTGCCGACCAGCTCCTCCAGATGAGCTCTTATCCAGTCCGGCGCTGAGTGAAGAAGTCTGCC
>NZ_JBNDHX010000039.1:0-30876 GCF_056755275.1 Leifsonia sp. HAY1-4F | reverse complement strand
GTAGCCGCAGTTGTAGGTGCTGTACTGCGTCTGACCGTTGTAGGCCGGTGGGACGGTCACGACGTTCTCGCCGATGTAGTGCGAGCACGGGGTCTCGATCACCGGAGCTGCTGCCGCCTTGCGGGCCAGCTGCGGCGCGCCGGACGGCCCGAGGTCGCCCTGCACGATCGAGTCCGGTCGCGTCGTGGTGCGCGACTGCTCGATGCTGATCGCCGAGACCTTGGGGGCGATGGATGCGGGCACCGACGGTGCGGAGGCCGGAGCGATCAGCTGGCGGCCGCCGTGCTTGAACGAGTGGAGGGAGGTGCCGAAGACCGATCCGAGCTGGTCCGGAGTGCCGCGGAACACGACATACTGCCGGCTGGCCGGGACACCCTGGATGGTGAGGCCCGCCGCCTTGATGAAGCTGACGAGTGCGTCGAAGTCGGCCTGCGTCGGCGAGAAGCGGTTGATCCACTGCTGCGGCGACAGCGCTTTGCGGTAGCCGCGGTCGAGCGGACTGGAGACGGCCTTGGCGAGCGCCTCGGCGCCCTGCTGGTCGCGGAGAGGCAGATAGATCTCCCCCTGTACCGTCGTGTCGGCCGGGGCTGCGCCCGCATCGTTGCTGGCGGTGGCCCAGGACGGGACGGAGCCGGCGTAGGTCACCCGGTCGGCGGCGCCGGCCGCAGATGCTCCCGCCAACGACAAAGCCACCACGGCAGACGTGGTGGCGATGATACCGAGCGCCCTCTTGTGGAGGGACCGCGTGGTGCGAAGTGCCATGAATGTCATCCTTTGGTTCGGACGGACTCGACAGCGAGCCATCGCGCGACGCGCGACATGGCGAGACTAGACCTGGACGTTCTACCTCTACAAGAGGGGGTAGACGGTTCCGTTCGCACCGGGCCGTCCGCCCGGTTCCGTTCGCTGACGCCGACGGGGTCGGGACCGGCAACCGGTCCCGACCCCGTCGGTTGTTCCTGGAACGGACTCAGATGGCGTTGACGTCCAGCGGGATGCCGGGGCCGAACGTGGTCGACACGGCGCCCTTCTGGATGTAACGGCCCTTCGCGGCGGACGGCTTGAGTCGCACGACCTCCTCGAGGGCGGTGGTGATGTTGTCGCTCAGCTGCTCGGCGGTGAAGCCGGCCTTGCCCACGACGAAGTGCACGTTGGAGTGCTTGTCGACGCGGAACTCGATCTTTCCGCCCTTGATGTCGGAGACGGCCTTGGCCACGTCCGGGGTGACCGTGCCGGTCTTCGGGTTCGGCATGAGGCCGCGCGGGCCGAGCACCTTACCGAGACGACCGACCTGGCCCATGAGCTCCGGGGTGGAGACGGCCGAGTCGAAGTCGGTGTAGCCGCCGGCGACCTTCTCGATCAGCTCGGCGCCGCCGACCTCGTCCGCGCCGGCCGCGATGGCCGCCTCGGCCGCAGGGCCGGTCGCGAACACGATGACGCGGGCGGTCTTGCCCGTACCGTGAGGAAGAATGACGGTACCGCGGACCATCTGGTCCGCCTTACGGGGGTCGACGCCGAGCTTCAGCGCGACCTCGACGGTCGAGTTGAACTTGGCGGAGCCGGTCTCCCGCGCCAGGGCGACGGCCTCGGCGGGGGTGTAGAACTTTCCGGCCTCGATCTTCTCGGCCGCGGCCCGGTAGGCCTTGGACTTCTGTGCCATGTGATTTCTCCTAACGAGAATGTGGTGCGAGCCTGGCCGGCTCTTCCACGATGTGTCTTGGGGAGTCGGGCTTACGCCTCGACCGTGATGCCCATCGAGCGGGCGGTGCCTGCGATGATCTTCGACGCCGCGTCGATGTCGTTGGCGTTGAGGTCGACCATCTTCTGCTCGGCGATCTGGCGCACCTGCTCCTGGGTCAGCTTGCCGACCTTGTTGGTGTGCGGGACGCCGGAGCCCTTGGCGACGCCGGCCGCCTTCTTGATGAGCTCGGCTGCGGGCGGGGTCTTCAGGACGAACGTGAACGAGCGGTCCTCGTACACGGTGATCTCGACCGGGATGACGTTGCCGCGCTGCGCCTCGGTGGCCGCGTTGTACGCCTTGCAGAACTCCATGATGTTCACGCCGTGCTGACCAAGCGCCGGGCCGATAGGCGGGGCGGGGTTGGCGGCGCCGGCTTTGATCTGAAGCTTGATCAGACCGGTGACCTTCTTCTTCGGTGCCATGTCTCTTCCTTCTTTGTGTGTTCGAGCGGTTCAGGCCGCAGCCCTCGTCGCTCTCCCGGTTTCTCGGCCCTTCCGAGACCCGGTGTTCTGAAAATCGTGGGGAGTGTTCCTACTGCTTCGTGACCTGGTCGAAGCTGAGCTCGACCGGAGTCTCGCGCTCGAACAGGGAGACGAGCACGGTGAGCTTGCCGCTCTCCGGCTTGATCTCGCTGATGGAACCGGGCAGGCCCGCGAACGAGCCCTCCTTGATGGTGATGGTCTCGCCGATCTCGAAGTCGACCTCGGTGATGACGGTCCGCGCGGTGCTCTTCTGGCCCTTCGCAGCGCCCTTGGCCGGAGCGGCCTCGACCTGCACGAGGCTCTTCAGCATCGAGAAGGCCTCCTCGAAACGCAGCGGCGTCGGGTTGTGCGCGTTGCCGACGAACCCGGTGACACCCGGGGTGTGGCGCACGACCGACCAGCTGTCCTCGTTGAGGTCCATGCGCACCAGCACGTAGCCCGGGATGCGCACGCGGTTGACCATCTTGCGCTGGCCGTTCTTGATCTCGACCACATCCTCCATGGGGACCTGCACCTCGTAGATGTAGTCCTCCATGTTCATCGAGACCATGCGGTTCTCGATGTTGGACTTCACGCGGCGCTCGAAGCCCGCGTAGGAGTGGATGACGTACCACTTGCCCAGCTTGGAGCGCAGCTCGGCGCGGAACTCCTCGTACGGGTCGGTGGAGGTCTCCTCCTCGTCCTCGACGGCCTTCACGGCCGCCTCGGCCTCGTCGGCGCTGTCGACCTCGAGGGCCTCGTCGACGGCACGGTCGGCCTCGGGGTCCACCGCCTCCGCCATGGCGTCGAGCACCGCGTCGAGGTCGATCTCGGTTCCGTCGTCGGCGACCACGTGCAGCGCCTCGTGCTCGGCGGCCTCGGACGCTTCGTCCTCGCTCGCGAGCACGTTGCCGGTCTGCGCCTCGTCGTCCTCGGAGGACTGCTCAGCAGCGGGCGCCCAGTCCACGTCGTCGCGATTCGTCTCAGACACTGAATTCATTCCATTTCTCGTCGGGAGGGCCGGTGCGGCCCGGTCGACATCGTCTACTTCGGGTGTCCGAAGACCCAGACGACACCCAAGCCGAACACCCAGTCCAGGAGCGACACGAGGGCCATCATGATCACCACGAACACCAGCACGACGCCGGTGTAGCTGAACAATTCCTTGCGGGTCGGGGTGACGACCTTCTTGAGCTCGCCGATGACCTGCCGGATGAACAGGGCGATCCGCGCGAAGGGGTTGCGCCGTGCGGCGCGATCCTTCTTCGCGTTCGCGACGATATCCTCGCTCGGCTCGTCGATTACCTTTCGGGCCACCTCGTTACACCTTTCGTGGATCGGCACCTGGGTACCGACTTGCAGGGCGGACAGGAATCGAACCTGCAACCTGCGGTTTTGGAGACCGCTGCTCTGCCAATTGAGCTACCGCCCTAGGACAGCGAATCGCGCACTTCCTCCGCTGTCGTTCCAGGCTAGCCGATCGAACATCCGAACGTGCTGCGGATGCGCGGCCGGGGCGGGGCAGTACTGCCGTCGCCACCCGGAAAAATGGCGCAGAAAAGCTTGGCAGATTCAACCACCGCGTCAAGTGTACGGGACGCGGCGGGCCGCCTGCAAAAGCGGGCGCGCTACAGGAGTTTGCGCTCCAGCGCCCACGCCGTCAGCTCATGCCGCGAAGACAGCTGCAGCTTGCGGAGCACCGCCGAGACATGCGTCTCGACGGTCTTGACCGAGATGAACAACTCGGCCGCGACCTCTTTGTATGCATAGCCACGGGCGATCAACCGCATCACCTCGCGCTCGCGGGCCGAGAGGCGATCGAGCTCGTCCGTCGACTCCGCCTGTTCCCCCGAGGCAGCGCCGAAGGCGTCGAGCACGAATCCGGCCAGCCGTGGCGAGAACACGGCGTCCCCACCGGCCACGGCGACCACGGCGTCGCTCACCTGGCCGCCCGAGCTGCCCTTCGTGAGGTAACCCCGCGCTCCCCCCCGGATGACGCCGACGACATCCTCGGCGGCGTCCGAGACGCTTAGCGCCAGGAACCGGGTCGACGGCGCCTCCGCGCTCGTGCGGCGCACAACCTCGGCTCCACCGCCTCCCGCGCCACCGGGCAGGTGCACATCCAGGAGCACCACGTCCGGCCGGGTCGCAAGGACCGCCGCGACCGCAGCATCCACGTCGGCGGCCTCGGCGACCACCTGCAGCCGCTCATCGAGGTCGGCGCGCAGCCCCGAACGGAAGATGGAGTGGTCGTCGACGATCACCACCGAGACGGGTCGGCTGGTGCTGTCGGGGGCCGGATCGGTCATATCGTCTCGCTCGGATCGTGTTTGGGTAGCTCGATGGTCAGCTGGATCTCGGTGCCGCTCTCCCGGGCGACGACGCCCGCCTGCCCGCCGGCGCGCCGCATGCGGCCGATGATCGATTCTCTGACGCCGAGGCGTCCTTCCGGAAGCGATCCCAGGTCGAATCCGGGTCCGCGGTCGCGCACGAACACATCCACCCGGTCCCCGGCGTGCTCGACGTAGACCGACACCTCTCCCCCGGCATGACGCGCGGCATTGAGCATCGCCTCGCGCGCCGCCGCCCCGAGCTCCGATGGCGCCCGGCGCACCGGCTCCCCGACCGAGACGACGTCGAAGTGGACGGCGTGGTCGACTTCGAGCGCGGCGGCGACCTCCCGCAGCTCCGCGGCGAGATCGCGATCCTCCACCGGCGACGCGTCCCCGCCATCGGTGTAGAGCCACTCGCGCAGCTCGCGCTCCTGCGCCCGGGCGATGCGGCCCACTTCGCTCGACGCGCCGGCGCGGTTCTGGATGAGCGCGAGGGTCTGCAGCACAGAGTCGTGCAGGTGCGCGGCCATCTCGGCCCGCTGCTCCTCCTTGATACGGGCGGTCCGTTCGGTGATGAGCTCCCGCCACAGCCGCAGGCCCCAGGGCGCGACGAGGACGGCGGCTCCGGCGAACGTCGTGATCAGGATGCCGAGCCACAGCATCCCGGACCCTCCGACGTTCTGGGTGAGGGCCAGCGCCAGCGCGACGACGACGAGGAAGGCGCCGCAGGAGAGCCGGAACGCGGTCGGATTCAGCGGCGCGAAGGCAGCAGGCTCCTCGTCGGCCACCTGCTCCCATGCCACGGCCAGCACGAGCAGTGCCGCCGAGCCGACCAGGGCGCCGAAGCCCGGCGGAAGCGCTCCGCCCGCCGCGAGGACGATCGCGGCGATCCCCGCCACAGCGCCCGCGCCCGCCAGGACCCAGGGCACGTTGACCCGACGGCGGACGCCGTCCGCCGGATCGGTCTCGGCCGGAGGACGCAGTGGCGCCAGCGCCCAGAGCCAGAGGTACAGCAGGACGCCGCCGCCGCCGAGGAAGGCGGCCCCCACGAAGGCCCAGCGTACGGCGACCACCGGCCACCCGAGGTGGTCGGCCAGTGCGACGCTCACGCCGCCCACCACGCAGGAGCGCGGCCGGGCGAGCGGCGGCCGCTGGATGGGCGGCCGCTCCACGGACGGCCGCTGGTGCGCGGTCCGCCGCCCGGTGCGGGCAGGTGACGACATAGCCCGATCCAAGCAGACCCCGAGCCACCCCGCACCCGGCGGCGGAAATGATCAGGGTCCACTCAGGGGTTCACCCGATACCTGCCGGACCCACCCCACCGGCAGGATGAGGAGCATGTCACAGAACGAATCGACTCCCCCGGTGGGGACGCCCTCGAACCCCTACGGCGGCCCGAAGACCGGCTTCTCCGGTCGTGGAACGCGCTTCTTCGACTGGATGCGCGGGCTCGGCGTCGTGCGGGCGGACGGCTGGATCGGCGGAGTGAGTGCCGGAGTCGCGTACCGGCTCGGCATCGACCCGCTCATCGTGCGCGGCATCCTCGTGGTCGCCGGGATCCTCGGGGCGCCCGTCCTGCTCCTGTACGCGGCGGCGTGGGCGCTGCTCCCGGACCGCGAGGGACGCATCCACCTGCAGCGGCTGTTCGAGGGCGACTTCGAGCCGCCGATGGTCGCGATCGGGGTCATCGTGCTGCTCTCGCTGATCCCCTGGACGAGCGGCCTGTGGTGGGCAGGCGGGCCGTTCTGGAACCTCCCGGCCTGGGGGGACGCTCTCGGCCGGGTCATCTGGACCCTGCTGGTGATCGGGGCGGTGGTCGCGCTGATCGTGGTCGCGGTGCGGCGCTCGGATGCGCGGGCGTCGTCGGGCGCTGCTCCTTCTTCGGCGCCGGCCGCCGACACGGTCAACGCCCCAGCACCACACCTGGATGTCGCGACAGAGCCGACGGCACCGCCGGCGCCCGCCCAGGGTGCCTCGCCGGACGAAGTGGCCGACTGGCAGCAGCGCCAGGCCCAGTGGCGGGTAGACCACGCCGACTGGAAGCAGCGCCTGGCCGCCGACATGCGCGCTGTGAAGGCGCAGCGGTCGGCCGAGCTGCGCTCCCAGGTCGCGGTGGCGTCGGCCGAGGCGGCTGCCCGGCGGGAGGCGTACCGGGCGGCGAATCCACGGGTGGGGGCCGCCGTCGGATGGCTGGCCGTCGGTCTGGCCCTCGTGGCAGGGGCGGTCGCGGCCATCGTCTGGCCGCTCCTGGCCGACGTATCGCGATTCACCACCGCGGCCGGTCTGGCTGCCGCCACGCTGGTCGTCGGCGTCGTCGTCCTCATCGCCGGGCTCGCGCGCCGCCGCAGCGGCTTCCTGATCTTCCTCGGCATCCTGCTCGCCGTGCTGACCACCGCTGCGCTGATCCTCGCCGGCGACGGCGCCACCGGCATCCACCTCACCAGCGAGGGCCTTCCGGCCCTCCTCCAGCACTGACCATCGTGTCCGACCAGGAGAAGACCATGACCGAACCGCAGCATCCCTCGATCGCACCCCTGCGCTGGGGCGGCGTCGTGTGGGGAGCCCTCCTCGCACTGTTCGCCGCCGCCGTCCTCTTCGTGCTCTCGTCGCGAGAGCGGACAGACGACGTGGGAGGCTGGCTCACCTCTCTGACCCCGGGATCCGCGTGGGCGTTGGCCGCTGCGGTGGTGGGTCTCGTCATCGTCGTGTCGGCCGTGCTCGGCGGCATCCGCGCCTCGCAGCGCCGTCGCATCCATCCGGGCCTCTGAACGGATTCCGTCCACAGGCTGCGTCACGACGCCCCCCTCCACCGATCTGACGGATCCGGGAGCGGGGCGTCGGACGTCCCTGCGACGATGGCTCCATGACCACAGGCTCCACACCTCCCGGCTCCCCCTCTTCAGCAGACGACGCACTCTCTCGCGTCCGCGCCCTCGTCGGACGGCCGGACGCGGAGTTCCACGACGGCCAGCTCCAGGCCGTCACCGCGCTCGTCGAGGATCACCGCCGGGCTCTGGTGGTGCAACGGACCGGCTGGGGCAAGTCCGCGGTCTACTTCGTGGCGACGATGCTGCTCCGGGCCCAGGGAGCCGGGCCAACCATCCTCGTCTCTCCGCTCCTCGCCCTGATGCGCGACCAGGTGGCCGCGGCGGAGCGCGCCGGCGTCCGAGCCGTGACCATCAACTCTGCGAACCGCCACGAATGGGAGGACGTGGCGTTGCGACTGCGGGAGGACACGGTGGATGTTCTCCTGGTGTCCCCGGAACGCCTCAACAACCCCGAGTTCCGCGACACGCAACTGCCTGCACTGGTCGAACGCAGCGGACTCCTGGTGGTCGATGAGGCGCACTGCATCTCGGACTGGGGACACGACTTCCGGCCCGACTACCGGCGGCTGCGCGATCTGATCGCACTCCTCCCCGATGGCGTCCCGGTTCTGGCGACGACCGCGACGGCGAACGAGCGGGTCGTGGCCGACGTGGTCGAGCAGCTCGGGTCCGGGCGAGCGGCCGACGTGCTGACGATCCGCGGCGCGCTCGCCCGTCGCTCCCTCCGGCTCGGCGTCCTCCCTCTGCCGGATGCGACGAGTCGGCTGGCCTGGCTGGCCGGCCACCTCGGCGACCTGCCCGGGAGCGGCATCGTGTACACGCTGACGGTGTCGGCCGCGGAGGACACAGCGCGCGTCCTGCGCCTCGCCGGCCACGAGGCGCACGCGTACACGGGACAGACGGACACAGCCGAACGGGAGGATCTCGAGGGGCGGCTGAAGCGCAACGAGGTGAAGGCTCTGGTCGCGACCAGCGCTCTCGGGATGGGCTTCGACAAGCCGGATCTCGGGTTCGTGGTGCACCTCGGCGCGCCGTCCTCGCCGGTCGCGTACTACCAGCAGGTCGGACGCGCCGGGCGAGCCACCGAGAACGCCGACGTCCTGCTGCTCCCCGGGCCGGAGGACCGCGCGATCTGGCAGTACTTCGCAACCGCGTCGATGCCGTCCCGCGAGAAGGCCGCTTCGGTGCTGGAGGCGCTGGGATCCGAGCCGCTGTCGACGTGCGCTCTCGAGAGCAGGGTCGACCTGCGGGCATCCACCCTCGAGCTGCTGCTGAAGGTGCTCGACGTCGACGGTGCTGTCCGCCGCGTCAGCGGGGGCTGGGTGGCGACCGGCTCGCCCTGGCAGTACGACGAGGAGCGCTACGCGCGCATCGCGGCCGCCCGCGAAGCAGAGCAGCGTTCGATGCTCGAGTACGAGACCACCACCGGATGCCGGATGGAGTTCCTCCAGCGGGCGCTCGACGACCCGGACGCGGGTCCCTGCGGCCGGTGCGACAACTGCGCAGGCGTCTGGTACCCCACTGAGGTGGATGGGCGCGCGGCCGGCGACGTGAGTTCGCTGCTCGATCGGGTCGGCGTCGAGGTGGAACCCCGCAAGCTGTGGCCCACCGGCGCCGACCGGCTCGGCCTGCCCGTCCGTGGCAAGCTCCGCCCCGACCAGCTGCTGCAACCCGGGCGCGTACTCGCTCGGCTCACCGACCTGGGATGGGGCGGACGGCTCCGGGAGCTCCTCGCCGACGACGCGCCCGACCAGCCGGTGCCACCCGCGATCCTCGACGCCTGCGTGCGCGTACTCTCCGACTGGGACTGGAACGCGCGGCCAGGCGCTGTGGCGGCGATGCCGTCCCGGCGGCGGCCGGTCTTCGTGGAATCACTCGCACGCGGCATTGCGAACGTGGGGCGGCTTCCGTTCGCCGGGACCCTGGCCTGGCGAGGCGGGCCCCCGTCCGGAAGTCCCGGCGGGAACAGCGCGTTCCGGCTGGCGTCCGTCTGGGAGCGGTTCTCAACGGACGGACTCGAACTCCCGGCCGGGGTTCCCGTGCTGCTCGTGGACGACCTGATCGACAGCCGCTGGACCGTGACCGTCGCAGGCCAGGAACTGCTGGGAGCGGGCGCGAACGCCGTGCTGCCGTTCGCCGCTGCGCTCCGCAGCTGAGTGTGTCGTGTTCCCGTGGCCGGTAGTGCGGCTAGATGAAGTCGCCTCCGCCGAAGTCGCCTCCGCCGAAGTCGCCACCGCCGCCCCAGTCACCGCCACCGGTCCAGTCGCCACCTCCGGTCCAATCGCCGGCCGAACCGCCGCCAGCGTCCCAGCCGGCCGCATCGACGGAACCGTCCCCGCCCGACGCGCTGTCGGTGCCGGAGCCGGCGTCGCCGCCCTGGTCTCCGTTCTGGTCGGTGGCTTGATTGTCCGCGTTCTGGTCGTTCGCGTTCTGGTCGCTGGCGTTCTGACTGTCCGCGTTCTGGTCGCCGGCGCTGCCGTCCGCCTGCTGGTCTGCCGGGGAGGGAAGGAACGCGCCGACGAGAGCGGACCCGATGACATAGCCGGCCACGCTTCCCAAGAGCGAGCTCGCGAACATGCCGCCGAACCCCATCCCGCCGCCTCCTGCACCCCCGAAGCCCGCGCCGCGACCGCCGCCGAGCGCGCGTTCGAGGGTGCCGGGCTGGCGGAGCTCCGATCGCGTAGCGGCCTGCGCCAGCGAGCGCGGGTCGTCGCCGCGCGGTTGCTCGCCCGCGGGGGCGCTCTCGCTCAGCTGCTGGAAGAGCAGACGCCGCTGCTCCGGAGTCAGCTTCGCGAACGCCTCCTCGTGCACCTGTTCGATCGTCTCGGGAGGAGCGGTGCGCAGCAGATAGCGGTATCGCTCTACGGCGATCTCGTCCTCGCTGCGAGGCGCACCCGGCGTCGCGGACGGGAAGGCTGCGCTCGGGGCGGCCTCGGGCCGCGGGCCGGCGGCGTTCTGCGGCTGCGTGCTGCCCGAGCGCGGGTCTTCGCGTCCGAGAAGGCGGTCCAGGAATCCCATGTCGTCCCCTTCGATCCGTCCCGGCGCGGGCGCGCCGTGACCCCCTCAGCCTACGGAGCCGAGCGTGAGAACCCTCTCAGAGTCGGCCGGGGATCTCCCGAACCGACCAGGCGAAGACTCGGTCAGAGGGTCAGTCCGACCAGCACCGGTTCCGGTTGCAGCAGCACGCCGAACTCCGCCTGGACGCGCGACTGGATGAACGCCGCCAGCTGGGCGACGTCCGTCGCCGTGGCGTTGCCCCGGTTCACGATCGCGAGCGTGTGCTTCGACGAGATGGCGGCCCCTGAACCCGGGAGGGCGAAGCCCCGGCCGATTCCGGCGTGCTCGATGAGCCAGGCCGCGCTGAGCTTCATCGTGTACTCCCCGCCCGCGAGACGCGGCACGTCGACGGGATCCACTCCGCCCGGCGGAATGGTCAGGACGGTATCCGCCTCCAGAGGATCCTGGGGCCAGCGGGGCGCGTTCGCAGGGAGCGATCGGGCGAAGCTCTCCGACACGATCGGATTGGTGAAGAACGATCCCGAACTCACGGAGTCCGGGTCCGCCGGATCGAGCACCATCCCCTTGGAGGATCTCAGAGCGAGCACCGCCCGTCGCAGTTCGGCGACCGGCACGCGGGAGCCTGGCCGAACGCCGAGGGCGTCCGCGAGCTGGGCGTACCCGATGGGCGAGCTCAGCGGGGCTCCGACGTCCCCCGGGACCGTGCTGTCGGTGAGCTCCAAGTCGACCGACAGCACCACCCCACGCCGGTCGCGTTTGAGAACCGACGTGCGGTATCCGAGGCCGAGCTCCGACCGGCTGAGGTACGAGACCTCGCCTGTCACATCGTCGAGGAACTCGATGCCGAGGAGGGCCGACTCGAGCTCCTGGCCGTACGCGCCGATGTTCTGGACGGGAGCCGCCCCGGTCGACCCCGGGATCCCCGACAGCGCCTCCACGCCCGACCAGCCGTGCCGTACCGTGAAGGCGACCACGTCGTCCCAGGGCTCGCCCGCCTCGATCCGCAGGCGGATGCGCCCCGCGGGCGCGTCGAGCCGCTCGATGCCTCGGCTGCGAATGTGGATGACCGTCCCGTCGAAGCCGTCGTCGCTCGCCACCGTGTTGGACCCGCCGCCGAGCAGCAGCCAGTCCTCGGCGGCGTCCCGGGCCTCGAGGACCGCATCCACGAGGGCGGCACGGTCGTCGGCGACCACGAGCCGTTCCGGCACACCGCCGACGCGGATCGTGGTGAGTTCGGCGAGCGCCGGTGTCGCGTCCGTCATGCCAGCCGGACGCGGACCTGCGCCTTGCCGAGCACAGTGTCGCCGCCGAAGGTCGTCGTCAGGTCGATGCGGGCGACGCGCGCCTCCGCATCCAAGTGCCCCACCTTCGCCGAGATGGTCACGGTGGCGCCCTCCGTGGGGTCCACGACCACGGGACGGGTGAACCGCACCTGGTAGTCCTCGACTCGACCGGGGTCGCCGGCCCAGTCGACGACCGGTTGCACAGCGAGGCCCATGGTCAGCATCCCGTGGGCGATGACGCCGGGCAGCCCGACCGAGGTGGCGACGTCGTCGCGGTAGTGGATGGGGTTGAAGTCGCCGGACGCGCCCGCGTAGCGGACCAGGGAGCCGCGGCTCAGGTCCACGGTGCGCTCGGCGACAATGTCACCGACGGTCAACGTGTCGAAGGCGGGGGCGGGAGCGGGCATCACTCGTCTCCTCGGACGACCAGGGTGGAGGTGGCGGTCACGACGTGCGCGCCGTCCGCGTCGACGATGGTGGACTCGGCGGTCACCATCGAGTGCGGGCCGAGCGACTTGACCGAGGTGACGCGGAGCGTCGCCGTCAACTCGTCACCGGCGACGACCGGCCGGGTGAACGTGAATCGCTGGTCCCCGTGCACCACGCGGCTGAAGTCGATCCCGGCGTCCGGCTCTGCGAGCAACTGTGCGAGAGTCGACTCCTGCACCACTACGGGAAACGTCGGAGGCGCCACCAGGTCGGGGTGACCCGCCGCTCGGGCCGCCTCCACGTCGAAGCTGATCGGCGACGTGGCGAACACGGCGGTGGCGAACTCCCGGATCTTCTCGCGTCCGACGAGGTACGGCCGGGCGGGCGGGAACTCCCGCCCCTGCAGCTCTGGATTCACTGGCACCCGTCGATTCTATCGGCGCGTCCCCGAGGCGCTCGGGACTCGGTGGACAGCACCGGGGAGCGCGCCCGAACGGCAGAAGACCCCGGAGGCCGATGGCCTCCGGGGTCTTCACGCTCGGTGCTAGCGCCTTACTGGCAGCTGTCGCACTGCAGCAAGTCCATGGGGTCGACGGGAACCGAGTAGCCGCCAACGCTGTCGTTTTCGTAGTCCATGATGGCCTCCCCTAGAAGTCGGTGGTCCGCGTTCCCGCGGTGTTCACCCACTATATAACCCGAATGACACGATTGTCATTCCACTACATGTAGTGTTTTGAAGATTTTTTCTCGCTGTCCCCAGATTAGGGGTGACCACCGACACTGTCGGCTCGCACCGACCCTGACATCTCCGTCACGATTGACAGCTCTCGCACGTCATCCGTGCGTTTTTCGCGGTTCTCACGTTGTTGACACCGGTTTCGCTTTTTGGCCTCGGGCGGTGGCCATTCTCATCAACGCGGTCCCATCTCGTTGCGCGCTGGCGTATCACCGACGGCTGTCGGCGTGTCGGATTTGCCGCCCGTCGGCATCGCGAGGCCGGCGCTCGCGTTCGGGTGGAACAAGATCAGGGGCATGATGGGCGAGGCGGCGTGAGCGGTGGCTAGCGATTGCAATCACTCATGCCGGCGCGAAGCGTGCCCCAGTGAGTGTTCGTCCGATGCGCGCCGGTTAGCGGACTCGAGTCTCTCCCAAGATGGTGGCGCCAACGCGACGCTGAACGGCGACCACATGATCTGCCAGATCATGCACTCCATCAATCACGGCAAGTTCGACTACTCGATTTTCTGACAGTCTGCCGACGCGCATGGATGCGTAGTCGTACTCAGCAATCGGTGCGAAGGTGCCGGTGCCTCGAAGTGGCGCTCCAGGGAACAATGTGGAGCCTGTGTTCATCGGGGCCAGGCGAACGCGATCGTGGTGTGCTTCGACAAGGGATCGGGTGTCGATGACGAGAACGTCCTGTTCGTGATTCCGATACTGCTTGGCACCGAGAAGCCTGTTCAACCGATTCTCGTGCAGCCAGAAGAAGACCCGGTTGTTCAAGGTGACCAGCCACTCTTCGACTGTCATGTCGATCAGCACCTCGTTCAGGAAGACCATTTTGAGGGGCATCTGGTCGCGAACGCTCACTACGCCAAGATCGGGATGGTCGATCACGACCGATCGCGGCCGGCGGCGGGTGAGCAACTCTTCGACGACATCCGGATGTAGGCCTGCGGATGTGGTTATCTGCTCCGTGGTCCAGAGGCCATTCGTCTTGATGGAGTCCCAACTCCCGGCAGTTGCCATGTGGTAGAGCCTGGGGTACTCAGCAATCAACTGATCTACATCCATTTGTCACCATTCTCGACGGTCGATCACGCTGCGCCGATCGAACCGAGTTCCGATAAGGGTGACGGGAGCGGCGGCGACACGTTCAACTTCCTCGATGAAGTTCACGGTTTCTATGCTGAGCTGCTCGAAGCGCCGCGCACGTTCATTCTCTTTACTGATGTAGTCAGTGAAGGTCAGTGCGATGTCGGTCGCTCCGTTCAGTTCCGACGCCCTCTTCAGCTGCTCCCAATCGAACTCGCCGACACGTCGCTGCGTGTGGGAGACGGAACCCTTCTCTGTCTTGATCAGGTCCTCAACGTCATGTCCTGACCGGTCGGCAATTTCCTGCCATTCGAGCTCCTGCGACATTCGACCGGATTCGCCCCGGATGGGGTTACCCACTCGGATTGGGTAAGTACGAATCACCATGATGACCCGTCGGAGTCGGTGCGGACCGATCCCCGCTTCCGCAAGAGTGGCGCCCACGGTCGTGTCGCGACTTGTGACGTGCGGATAGTGCCCATGGTAGATGCTGAGCCCGGTACCTTGGGTGCCCTCCAGAAGGATCTTCTTCCCCTGGCGCAGGGTCTCTTCGATGACGTCTCGTGCCGGACGGATGTACGGCTGGAGCTCGACGACATCTTTCGCCAGACGGACAGGTGGAGCGATGGTTCCCGAACGGCCCATGATTCGCCGCGCAGCCGCGGATCCGCCGCCTTTACCAGTCGAGCCGATCGTCTTCTTGAGTTCGCCTTCCGCTTCCTTGTCGAACTCCTCGATGATCATTGCTTGCGGGTCGATGAACAGCCGACCGACTTCGACGTTGCATTCAGCAATTTCGTTGAGGAGAACTTCGACATCCAGTGTGGCGCCCGGGCCGATGAGCAAAGTCGCGGTCTCGTTTGCCAGCGTGCCGGATGGAAGAAGGCGATGCACGAACGAGCCGGCTATCGGCACTTTGTGACCGGCGTTCGGTCCGCCAACTCGGACGAGTAGGTCGTACTCGGGAGCGAGGAAGAATGCGATGTTGCCTTTGCCCTCGCTCCCGTATTGTCCGCCAACCAAGACATCGACTAGCCGAGCGCTTCGGGGCGTCCCAAGCCGGAGGGCAGCAGCGGCGCGCGTCTCGACGTCGTCCTCCGAACACCGGTTTGTGTTGATCGAAATGTCAGCGTCCGCGCTCAACTCGTGAGTCCGCCGCTCGGTTTCGTTCTGCGCTACCTCTCCGTAGTTTTCTAGCTCTCGGATGTGGCTCGATTCTCGTCGCCCTTCGTAGCGAGTCGCGAGCTCATCGTCGGGGGCCCACAAGTGAATGTGGGTGACGCGAGATGGGAAAGCCTCACGAAGATGGTCGATCTGCGGAAGGATTCGGATCGCATCGACAACGATGAGCGCGCTTCGTATTTCGCCTTCTGCGATGCGAAGCGCTACGCCATCAGCGACCCACCGACCACCAGTGTCTCGATCGAGGAAGTCGCCATAGTCCTGAAGCGCGCGTCGCTCATCAGGAAGAACTTCGCTTCTTCTGGCGGCTTCCTCGGCGAGTAGCTCCTGCGTGCGGACGTGGGTCGCTCCGAAATGCTCGACCAGCCGCTGCGCGAGCGTGCTCTTGCCAGATCCGACGGGTCCGCTGATAACGACGATGCGAGGCTGGAGGGTTTCCGTTTCAGCTTCGAGCGTCATGGTGTTCGGGGCCTTTCGCACGCAGGGTGTGAACAATGACGTCTACATCGCGAGCTGTCAGCGTCTTCCTGATGATTGTTTCAATGATGTCCCATCGCCCTCCGGCTTGACCGGCACCAATCCGGGGCACATGCACCTTCGCACCTTCACGGCCCGCGATCTCCGCGACTTGAGTCAACCCCTGTTCGAGAGCGTCATATCGGAGACGGGTGGCCTTCCCAGGGCCGTAACCTTCTTGCGCCACGATGCTGGCGATTCCAACCTGGCCTCCGCTGTCTTGACGCTGCACGAAATGGACGTTTCCTAACGTGAGATTGGAGGCGTCGGCAATCGTCCACGCTCGGTAGGCGCCCGGGAAATCAGGGTATGCGCGCGCCAATGCTGCGGCGGCGCCGTACCGGGACCAGCTCCTGGTCGAGTCAGCGACGACGTGGGCGAAAATGATCGGCGAGCGCGTGTCGAGTTCGGTGAGCAGGTCCCCCGTCACGTAGCTCAGGTGTGGGTCGGCGTTTGCGGGGGCGGCCAGCTCAATCAGCGTCATTGCCCGCGGTCGGGACGATCCCGGGAACGGGGGTGTTCCAACGGTTTGGGCTTCGAGGGTCCGATCGCCTACACGGATCTTGTGATGCAAGGTTTGTCCGACGGCGCTGGGCCGGCGAAATTGGCTCGCTTCTAGGAGGTCACCGTGAGCGAGTGCGTTCATCACTGGGGACAACTTGATGCTCCGCGAAGTGAGCAGGTAGTCCACTCGTGAGCCTTCGGCTCTGGCGGACGTCACAAGCAGGGCAAGCGGGCGTGGCGACGCTTCAACTAGTCGGCGTAGGAGCGCTTCGGTTGACACGTCCCACCTGCGTCGAGTCTCCATGATGAAGTCGATGTCGGTTTCTACGTTGACGAGCGGTCGTACGGCGTCTTCCGGGAGTAGTAGCTCGGCCGCGATGATGTTGCAGACCAACTCAACTTCCCAGTTGTCATCCGCGGCGGGTACCGCCCCCAGTTCAGTTCTATAGCGCGGCTTGCGAGCCATGTCCGGGAATCTCGTATGAGCTAGCTCGTGGGCGAGGCTGAACCGAAGTCGGCCGCGCGGACGGGAGGGGTTGTACTCGATAATCGTTTCCCCGTCGATGTTCACAGTTCTGGCATCGGTAAGGGAGTCGGTGGGACGAAGTCGCGCGCCTAACGCGGCAGCCAGTCGGGCAACGTCGAGCGGTGGGCCTTCCAGCCCTAACGAGGCTGCGGCCTGCAGGAGGTCTTCTGCGACGCTGCGTGCGCGTTCAATCGGATCGGCGCCATCTGCGAACGCTAGAACGGAGCTGTTCGTCCATTGCTGACCCATGCGTACAGGTTAGACGGCAGGTGAGACATGAAGCACCCTGTCACGCGCCCCTTGTTGTGGGGTTGAAAGGTAGCGGTGGCTGATCCCGCAGCACACGCTCCAGGTCCGGCTTCGTGAAGGTTCTCGGCTTCAGCACCTTGCCGTCTTCACGCAGTAGCGGTTTGCCGTCAGGGCCGAGCTTGCTCATGTTGGACCGGTGGATCTCTGCGATCACCGCGTCGAGGTCTATGCCGTAACTGAGTGCGGTTCCGTAGAGCACGTAGGCAATGTCGCCAAGCGCGTCGGCGATGGCCACGAGATTGCCGTCAGCGACTGCTTCTTTGAACTCGGCGACCTCCTCCTCCAAGAGATTCACTCGTAGCGCCGCCAGACTGCCTGGGATTTGACCCTGCGGGACGACGTGGAGGGGCAGCTCGAACGCCGTGTGAAACTCTCCGACCGCAAGCATCGCATCGGACAGTACGGGCTGAATCCAGAGGTGCCTCTTGGGCTGCGGATCGCGTTTGCGCCGTGGCTGTGAGGCTTTGACCCGGGAGGGTGTCGGCAGGCCCAAGTCAAACTCGACCGTTTCTGTGCGAGCGAGATCTGCGGACATGTTCCAATCATGACATGCGCTCTTGACCGATTCCGGCGTGTCGGAACGATGGTTCTCATGCCTAACCTATGCGCGGAAATAGTTGCTGCTGGACGCTAGATCAGTTCGAGGTATCAGTTTTTCCCGCCTCATCCACGACTCGGGCGCCAGGGAATGACTGAGACCGCTCGCAGTCCGCCCTTCGGCCGAGTCCGAGGCGGTAAATGCTCGTCTTGCGCGACCGCTTCCCGTTGCCCCGCCTCGGGGTCGTCTCGGTCATCGCAGGCCCGGCTTGGAACGCGTGCGCCCACTACGTGCCGGCCTGGAGCGCTACTTGAACGAGCCAGCGGATAGGACGAGGGCGTAGGGAGCGACAAGGAGGCTGAGAAGCCTGAACATGCGTGCCCCGTCACTGGGCCTGCCCGGGCGAGGAACACGGGCGCTTGTGACAGCAACGACTCCCGTGAGCCCTTCGGGCGTTCGTATGACCAATAAGCTGCATATATGGGGGAGTCACTGCTCACGTACGACGCTGCGCTGGCCTGGGTAGATCAAACCACGGCGAAATCCCGGACGCTCCTGCTGGGCAACGGTTTCAGCGTCGCCTACGACGCGTCGCGATTCACTTACCGGGCGTTGCGCGAAACCGCGAGCAACCTTGGTTACATCGGCGGCTTTGCCGACAAGTTCTTTAACTCGCTCAACACCTACGATTTTGAGCTTGTAATCCGGCAGCTGTTGGCAGCCGCTAACGCCTTGGAAGTGTTGGATGAGGCCGCCCACGCAAACGAGATCGCGCAGCTTCGCGCGCAGGCGGCTGACTTGAAAGATGGTCTTGCGCGCACGCTCGCGGGTCTGCACCCAGAACGCCCAGGAGACATTAGCGACGCCGCGTACGCACGGGTGCGTGCGTTCATTGAGCCCTTCGGCCGCATCTACTCCGCCAACTACGACCTGCTTCTCTACTGGACGACGATGCACGACGACGCCGGGAAGGGAAGTCACTTCACAACTGCCGACGACGGCTTCCGCAACCCGGACGACCCGACCGCGGAATACGTGGTGTGGAACTATCTGGACCCGCACGCCCAGACGATCTACTACCTCCACGGAGCTCTGCACCTGTACCGGGACATTGACAACGGTGAGCTACAAAAACTGACGTGGGTACGCACCGGCGAACCGCTCATCGAGCAGATTCGACGTCAGCTAGCTGCAGACCGATTCCCTCTGATCGTTGCAGAAGGTAGCAGTAACGAGAAACTCGCGCGGATACAGACCAGCGACTACTTGGCGCGCGGGCTTCGATCGCTCGCCGCGATCGGCGGCAGTATGGTCGTCTTTGGCTTGTCAATGAGCGCCAACGACGCCCATATTCTCAAGGCGGTCGCCGCGTCGAAGGTCAGCAGGCTCGCTGTCTCCGTGTACGGAGACCCCCACTCGGATGCGAACCGCGGACTGATCGACGCTGCCCTTCACCTCAAGTCCAAGCGCGCCGCCGGGCACGCGAAGATCCCGCTCGAAGTGCAGTTCTTCGACGCCACAACGGTTCCGCTCTGGAAAATCTAAGGGCACCGGCAAGCACACGTGGAGATGCGCTAGCGCGGGGCACAATAGCTCCGTATCGCCTCATTCCGGGCAAGTCGCGGGGTCGCCCAGAATGCCCTGTATCCCTAGAGAATCGCGTGGACCCTCGAGAAAGAGCAGTTCTGATCGGTTGTTCCTTCGTCGAAGCGCGGCATCGTCGATTGGTTTCATCTTTTCTGCGAGTACCGCGCGCATGTACATGCTTGGGAACCCAGTGTTTTCCTGGTGTCAACAGCGTGAGAGATGTCATTTGAGCTGAGGGCTGTCACGACATAAGTGGTCACGGAACCAGGGGCTGCGTGCCCAGGACGGTGGCAAGCGCGAGGCGTTCCGCATCCTCGCCCCGGCTCGGCGGTGTAGACGAAGCTGACCGAGGTGCACCCGGTCGCGCAGGACCGCGCGCGGGAGAAGCGCCTCTGGGAGGCGACCGCCGAGCTGTTGAGCAGGGTGCGGGGGTTACAGGATGCGTCGCGCTGAGCCCGCCGAGCGGGGCCGGCGTCCGCGCGAACGCCGCCCCGCACATCCCCGGTTCTCGGCGCATGCTCTCGCTTCACTACGCTTTTTGACGTCCGGGTCGCCCTCGCACCCCGTCTCAGGGCACGATCTGTGCATGAGCTTCGCACCGGCACGCCCCTTGGAGCAGCTCTATGCCACCCGGTCGAGCATCAAGTGGCGCCGCTACCCTGCGGATGTGCTGCCCGTCTTCGTCGCCGAGATGGACTTCGACGTCGAGCCGGCCATCCTGGAACGGGTCGCGCAGACCCTGCAGCATTCGGACACCGGATATCTGGACTCCGCCGGGCCGCTCGCCCCCGCCTTCGCGAACTTCGCCCGGGCGTCGTGGGGCTGGGAGGTCGACCCCGCCGACGTCCATCTGGCCACGGATGTGACGGTCGGCGTCGTGGAGGCGCTGCGGCTGGCGCTGCCTGCGGAGGGCGGCCGCGTGGTCTTGACGCCGCCGGTGTATCCGCCGTTCTTCGAGATGGTGGAGGAAGCGGACGCGGTCGCGGTCACCGTTCCGCTGCTGGAGGACCACGACTGGAGTCTCGACCTGGCCGGCATCGAAGCTGCCTTCTCCGCGGGCGCCGATGCGATGCTGCTCTGCAACCCGCAGAATCCGACCGGTCGATGTCACAGCAGCGAGACCCTCCAGGCTCTCGCCTCCCTCTCCGCCCGTTACGGCGTCTTCGTCGTCAGTGACGAGGTGCACGCGCCCCTCGCCCATCCGGGCACCCGCTTCCTCCCCTTCGCCCCGATCGCCCGTGAGGCCGGCTGCCGCGCCGTGACCGTCACCTCTGCGAGCAAGGCGTGGAACCTCGCCGCCCTGAAGTGCGCGGTCATCGTGGCGGCCGATGAGTGGTCGGCATCCCTCCTCACCGCGCTGCCGCAGGAGCTGGCCGCGCGCACGAGCATCCTCGGGCTCCACGCCAACGTCGCCGCCCTCTCCTGCGTCGGCTGGCGGGACGACCTGGTCGGGCTGCTGGTGGAGAACTACCGCCTGCTCGAGGCGGAGCTCGCCGCCCATGCTCCTGCCGTGCGGCCCGTCCGGCCGGACGCCGGGTACCTGGCCTGGCTGGACTTCCGCGATGCCGGTCTGGGCGACGATCCCGCGGCCGTGCTCATCGAGGAGGGCCGCGTCGCCCTCAACTCCGGTCTCGCGTTCGGGGAGCCCGGCCGGGGCTTCGCCCGCATCAACCTGGCCTGCAACCCGTCGACCGTCATCGAGGCCGTGCGGCGGATCGCCACCACCGTCTCAGCGCGCTCCACGGCCGCGCTCGCCGGCTGACGGAGTAGCCCGCAGCGCCTGCATCTGACCGGTCAGCCGGCCGCGACCAGTCCGCGCTCGAGATCGGCGATGATGTCGCGCGCGCTCTCGATCCCGATCGACAACCGGATGAGGCCGGGCGTGATCCCCGCCTCCGCCTGCTCCTCCGGGCTGAGTTTGGCGTGGATGGTGCTGCCCAGGTGGATGGCGAGGGTGCGGACGTCGCCGATGTGCGTCATGGGCGAGATCAGCCGCAGGGAGTCGATGAAGCGGCGTGCCGCATCCCTCCCCCCGGCCAGGTCGATCGACACGATCGAGCCGGCGCCGGCCGGCAGGTACCGCTGCGCGCGCTCGTAGTACGGGTTCGACGGCAGGCCTGGGTAGAACACCTGCGCGACCTCCGGCCGGCCCTCCAGCCACTCCGCGATCGCCTGAGCGTTCGCGATGTGCCGGTCCATCCGGACCGACAGCGTCTCGATGCCGTGCAGCAGCAGGAAGGTGCTGGTCGGCGGGATGGTCGGGCCGTACTCGAGGACGATGACCGCGCGGACGTACGCCAGGTACGCGCCGCTCCCGAACCGCTCCACGAACGACGGGACGCCCGGCCGCGGCTGTCGGGCCAGCTGCGGGAAGCGCTCCGCCTGGGCAGCCCAGTCGAACCGGCCCGCATCCACGATCGCGCCGCCGATCACCGAGGCGTGACCGGAGAGCCACTTGGAGGTCGAATGGATGACGATGTCGGCGCCGTCCTCGATCGGTCGCCAGAGATAGGGAGTCGGGACGGTGTTGTCGACCACCAGGGGCACACCTGCCGCATGCGCCAGCCCGGCGATCCGGGCGATGTCGACGACCTGGCCGAGCGGATTCGGCAGGGTCTCGGTGTACACCGCCTTCGTCTGCGGCCGGAATCGCGCCGCCCACTCCTCGTCGCTCGCATCGTCGGGCACGTACTCGAAGTCGATCCCCTGCCGCTTCAGTACCCCGCTGAACATCTCGCGCGTGCCCTCGTAGAGCGACCGCGTGGCGAGGATGTGGTCGCCCGCACCGGCGAGCGCCGTGATCGCCGTCGCGATGGCGGCCTGCCCGCTGGCGACCACGATGCCGTCGACCCCGCCCTCGAGATCGGCGATCCGACGGCCCGCGACGGCGTTCGTCGGGTTCTCGTTCCGGGAGTACGCCCGGTACGCACTGCGGCCGGCGAACCGCTCCTCACCGTCGTCGAAGCTGTCGAAGACGTAGGCGGCCGTCTGGTAGATCGGCGTCACCCGCGCCTTCGTCTGGGCGTCGACCACGGCTCCCGCGTGGATCTGACGTGTCTCGAAGTCCAGTGGGCGATCCTCATCGGGCATGCCCGCCACCCTAGTGATCCGTGCCGTCGCCGCCAAAAGCCTGCGTCACCGAGTGTCACAGGAGCTCTCGCCTCCCGTGTGGAACCGGGTCAGCGCGGCGATCCGGCGGGCCGCCGGGCGGCGGTGATGCTCCGGCGACGCGGCGGGACTGCGGCCATCGCGTCGGCGTCGTCTCCGGCAGGCGACTAGATTGCTGTCGGTGACCACCGAAACACCCGTGCTCCTCGGCCCGAACCAGCCGCTCGACCGGCCCTACCGGGGTGGGGCGGGAATCGCCCGCTTCCGCGGCACCCCGCAGCCGAGCCCGTTCACCCCCGAGGACTTCGTGGGGTCGACGACGGAGGTGTTCGCCGGCGGCGGCGTAGGGCTCACCGTGCTGCCGGACGGCCGGACCCTCCGTGACGCCGTGGAGGCGGATCCGGTGTCGTTCCTCGGCCCCCGGCACGTGGAGCGCTTCGGCGCCCGCACCATGCTGCTGGTCAAGCTGCTGGACACGGCCGAGCGGCTGTTCGTCCACTACCACCCCGATGACGCGTTCGCCGCTCGCCACCTGGGCAGCCCGCTCGGCAAGACGGAGGCCTGGGCGGTCATCGAGGCGGAGCCGGATGCCTACGCCGCGCTCGGATTCCGGCGCCCGGTCGCCTCCACCGAGGTCGAAGCGTGGTGGGCCGGGCAGGATGCGGACGCGATGCTCGCGGCGATGAACCGGGTGCCGCTCGCGGCGGGCGACACTCTCCTGGTTCCGGCGGGGCTGGCGCACGCGATCGGTCCGGGCGTGACGCTCGTCGAACTTCAGCAGCCGACCGACCTCTCGATCCTGCTCGAGCGGCGATCGCTGCCCGAGAGGGATGCGCTGCTCGGCCTGGACCTCTCCACCGCGATCGGCGGCCTGGTCCGGGAGGTCACGCCCGAGGAGCGCATCCACGCGCTGCGCCAGGGCCGGGACGCCGAGACGCTGTTCCCGGCGGACGCCGATCCGTTCTTCGCCGCGGAACGCCTCCACGTGTCCGGATCGCGCGAGCTGGAGCCGGGCTTCTCGATCCTCGTCGTCCTGGGCGGGACGGGCGCCCTCGAGACCGCCGCCGGCTCGCTTCCGCTCCGGCAGGGATCCACAGTACTCACCGCCCACGGGGACGGTCCTCTCGGCCTCTCCGGCGAGCTCGACGTCATCCGGTGCCGGCCGCCGCAGTGACGTGGCGGGTCCGCACCGGCGCGTGTCGGAGGCCGCGGTTAACTGGAGGGGCCCGAACCGGCGCGTGTCGGAGGCCGCGGTTAACTGGAGGGGCCCGAACCGGCGCGTGTCGGAGGCCGCGGTTGACTGGAGGGGTCCGAACCGGCGCGTGTCGGAGGCCGCGGTTACGCTGAGCCCGTGACGAGGCCATGACCACGCCGTGCGCGCTCTGCGGGTCCCCGGCGCACGCGGGTGCGCCCGTCGCGCTGTGCCTTCCGCACCTCCTGGAGGTGCACGACTGGGTGGCCGGAGAGTTCGGCGTCACGGACGTCCTGCCCTCGCCCTGCGCCTTCTGCGGCTCGCGGCTGGGGGTCCGCTACCCCTCCGGCTGGCTGTGCGCCGTGTGCGAGTGGCGAGTCGGCGACCCTCCCCCGGACGACCCGGCCGCCTCCCGGGTGGATGTCGTCTACTACCTGCGCTTTCAGGACCGCATCAAGATCGGGACGACCGCCAACCCGGTCCAGCGGTTCGCGAGCCTGCCGCACGACGAGGTCCTCGCGTTCGAGCGGGGGGATCGGACCCTCGAGCAGCGGCGCCACGCTGAGTTCGCGCAGCTGCGCATCCCGGGCACCGAATGGTTCGAGACCGATGCGGCGCTGCTCGCCCACGTCGAGCGGCTGCGCGAGGGCGCGCCCGATCCCTGGGCGCTGCTCGCCCGCTGGCGGAGCGAGGCGGCCGCGTTGCGGGGCTGACCCTGGTCGGCCCCGGCCTGCCCTGGTCGGCCCCGGCCTGCCCTGGTCGGCTATCGAAGGAGATCGGGCGTCGAATCTCCTTCGATTGGCAGTACTGAAGGAGATTCGAACGCGATCCGTCCGAATCTCCTTCAGTGTCCAGGGGCCGGCCGCCCGGAGGCGGCCCGGAGGCGGCGAAGGGCCCGGGCCGCAGTGGCCCGGGCCCTCGTGGGCGATCAGGCGACCTCGAGGGTCTCCCGTCCGCGGCCGTGCCCAGCGCCCTCGGCGGCGAGCTCGGCCTCGACCTTCGCTGCGAGCTGGGCCATCTCCTCCGCCTCCTGGAGTGCTGCCTCCCGCAGCGCCGGGTCGCGCAGCATGCTGAGCCGCGACTCCCGCTCGGCAGCACCGGCGGGGACCAGCTCCCGCTCCGCATCCCCGGCGGGGACCAGCTCCAGCGCCTCCGCCTCGACCAGCAGCTCGGCCTCGACGGCGGCCGCGGCCTCCGCCTCGGCTGTGCGGCGCGCCGAGCGCATGATGCCGACGGCGACCAGCGTGACGACACCCGCGGCCAGCGCCAGGATGCCTGCCGTCGCGAAGCCCTCGGTGTAGCCGGACTCGGCCGGCAGCCCGTCGGGGGCGATCGCCCCGGTCACCAGCGCGGTCATCACGGCCGCGCCGACCGCAGAGCCGACGGTGCGCAGGTTGGCGTTCATCCCGCTCGCGATCCCGGTCTGCGTCGCCGGGACGCTCTGCACGACCACACTGGTGATCGCCGCGTAGATGAGGCCGAGCCCGAGGCCGAAGACACCGGACGCCGCCGCCACGGCGAAAAGCGAGCCGTGCAGGAATGCCAGCGAGAGGCTCGCCCCGCCCATGAGGGCGGCGGAGAGGACGATCTGCGACCGGAAACCGATCCAGCGGGCCAGCGGGCCGCTGAGAAATCCGGTCACCGCCATCGTGACGAGCATGGGGAGCATCAGCATCCCGGACTCGGCCACGGAGGCGCCCAGGCCGTACCCGGTGGAGGTCGGTGTCTGCACGAACCGCGGGAAGAACGCGAACACCGCGAACATCGAGGCGCCGATGAAGACGGCGGCCGCATTCATCGACCAGACGCCGGGCTCGCGCATGAGCCGCATGTCGACCAGGGGATGCCGCGAACGGAGTTCGACGAGCACCCAGGAGGCGAGGAGCACGGCCGCGAGGACGAACAGACCGATCACTCCGGGAGACGACCAGCCCAGCTGCGCTCCGGTGCTGAGCGGAAGGAGGAGCGCGACCAGCCAGCCGGAGAGCAGCACGGCAGCCCATGGGTTCACCCCGCCGGCCGCACGCGTCGGCGACTCGGGGATGAAGATGAGCGCGAGCACGGCGGCCGTCACGGTGAGGACGACCGGCAGCAGGAAGAGTCCGCGCCAGCTGAGCGCAGCGGCCAACGGGCCGGCGAGCACGGTGCCCAGGCCGCTGCCGATGGCGATGATCGACGCGATCGCGCCGATCGCCGAGGGGAGGCGGCGGGCCGGGAACTCATCCCGGATGATGCCGAAGGCGAGCGGGAACATGGCGCCGCCGAGGCCTTGGATGACCCGGCCGGCGATGACCACGCCGATGTTCGGGGCGACGGCGGCGATCACGCTGCCGAGAGCCACGGCGAGGAGAGCGAGGACGAGGATGCGGCGCTTGCCGACGATGTCGCCCACGCGGCCGAGCAGCGGGGTGGCGACCGCGGCGGCGATGAGCCACGCGGTCATGGTCCAGGTGACGCCCGCGGTGGTGGTGTGCAGGTCGGATTGGATGACGGGAAGGACAGGGACGACGAGCGACTGCAAGATCGCGAAGGAGCCGACGCTGAGCGCCAGGATGGCGAAGGTCAGGCCCGAGTGGGATCGAGACATTGTCGGGAGGTTTCCGTTTCTCGAGGTGATGATGCCGGATGTGGGCTAGAATTGGAGGGAGGCTCCGTTCGGAGGGTTCCTCCGGTTACGTGCTCACGGTACCGGAGGGTGCCTCCGGTTCGCAAGCCCCATTTCCCGATCCGGTCGACCGGACGGGAGAGCGAGCCGAAAGGACCGTCGCCGTGACCGGCACCGAGACACTCACCTCGAGCGTCGCCCGACCTCAGAGGGCGGATGCGCGACGCAACTTCGAAGCGCTGCTCACGGCCGCGCGAGAGGCGTTCGCGAAGCAGGGTCCCGGCGCTCCGCTGGAGGACATCGCACGCCGGGCAGGAGTCGGGATCGGGACGCTGTACCGCAACTTCCCCACGCGCGACGCTCTCGTCGAGGCCGTCTACATCGACGAGGTGGAAGCCGTGGTCCGCGCGGCCGAGGATGCAGGCTCGCTCGACCCGTGGGAGGCCGTCCTGGCCTGGCTGCGCCGGTTCGTCAGCTACGTCGGCACCAAGCGCGCGCTGATCGAGGGGCTCAACAAGGAGTCGCCCGTCCTCCTCAGCTGCCGCACGTCCCTCTACGACGCGGGGGCGCCCCTGATCGCGCGCGCCCAGGCCGCGGGCGAACTGCGCAAGGATGCGGAGATCGGCGACGTCATCCGCATGGTCTCCGGCATCGCGGGAGTCGCTTTCGACGACGACGAACAGCGCGACCGCGTGATCGCCATGGCGATCGACGGGCTCCGCGCCCGCTGAGGCGCCCGCTCGACCTCGTTCACGCAACCACCCGCTGATCCGGGCGCTCCCTCTACGCTGAGGAGATGGAGCTGGGCGTCTATGCGGTGATCGCTGTGGCGGTCATCGTCGGCGTGGCAGCCTTCGCCCGCAAGCTCGGCGTGGCCGCGCCGATCATCCTCGTCATCGTCGGCGTGATGCTCTCGTTCCTGCCCGGTGTGCCGAAGATCGGGGTGCCGCCGGAGATCATCCTGGATGGGCTCCTCCCGCCGATCCTGTTCGCCGCGGCCATCAGCGTCCCACTCACCGACTTCCGGCGCAATCTGGCGCCCATCGCGGGACTCTCGGTCGTGCTGGTGGTGATCACCGCCTTCGCCGCCGGCTTCATCCTGTTCACGATGCTGCCGCACCTGAGCCTCGCGGCGGCGATCGCCCTCGGCGCGATCATCAGCCCTCCGGATGCCGTCGCGGCGACTTCGATCGGACGCAAGCTCGGCCTGCCGCCGCGCGTCCTCACCGTCCTGGAGGGCGAGGGCCTGGTCAACGACGCGACCGCGCTGGTGCTGCTCCGCACGGCACTGGCCGCCGCACTCGGGACGCTGACAACGCCCTGGGCCGGTGTGGTCGATTTCTTCTCCGCCGTGATCATCGCCTCCGTGGTCGGGCTGGTGGTCGGATTCGTCTCCGTCTGGGTCCGCTCGAAGCTGAGCGATCCCGTCCTCGACACCGCACTCTCCGTCGTCGTGCCGTTCGCCGCCTTCGCGCCGACCGAAGCGCTGCACGGGTCCGGCGTGCTGGCGGTCGTCATCACCGGCCTCTACACCGGGCACGCAGCGCCCAGCCAGTTCAGCGCCCAGGCCAGGATCAGCGACCAGATCAACTGGCGCACCATCCAGTTCCTCCTGGAGAACGGCGTGTTCCTGCTGATCGGACTGGAGCTGCGCACTCTCATCGCGGACGTCGAGAACCCCGAGGTGCTCAGCGTCTGGAACGCCGTCGGCCTCGGCGTCATCGCCGTCCTCTCCCTCATGGTGATCCGGTTCGTGCTGATCGTGCCGCTCATCCTGGGCCTGAAGAGACGCGCGGAGCGCGCCGAGCGCAGCGTCCTCCGCGAGTGGCTGATGATCAGCTACTACCGCGACCATCCGGTGCAGTACCGCTGGCAGGCTCTGCGCAAGCAACGTGCCGAGCGGCGCCACGAGCGGCATCGCAGCGACCTGGAGGAGTACCGCCAGGAGGCGATCGACGGGAAGGGCGGCGTGATCCTGGGATGGGCGGGGATGCGCGGCGTCGTCACGCTCGCGGCCGCGCAGTCGCTGCCGAACAGCATCCCGTACCGCCCGCAGCTGATCCTCATCGCCTTCACGGTCGCGTTCCTCAGCCTGGTGGTGCAGGGAGGGACGCTGCCCTGGCTCATCCGCGCGCTCGGCCTGCAGGGTGCGGATGCTGGCGAGGACCGCCGGCTGCTGGCGCAGCTGCTCGACGACCTGAGCGAGGCGGGACTCGCCGTGCTGGACGATCCGGAGACCGCGGCGGCATCGACCACCCAGATCGACCCGGAGGTCGTGGAGCGCGTGCGGCAGTCCTCGTACCTGCGCGCCGAATCGGCGTGGGAGCGGACGCTGCTGAACGACACCCCGCAGGAGAGCCGTCCGCACCACGTCTACCGGACGCTGCGGCTCGCCGTGGTCGACGCCGAGCGCACCCGGCTGCTTCTCGAGCGCGCCCGCGGGTCGTACCCGTCCCGCGTGCTCACGGAGGCGCAGTCGCTGCTGGACCTCGAGGAGACGCGGCTCCGCTCCCGCTCGCGGTAGGTCGCCCGGATCGGCGTCATGACCGCTCGGCCGGCCCGTCTGTCGTTAATGAGGCCCGCAGGGGGCGGAAAGGAGAGTCATGGAACTCACCGTGATTCGCAGCCAGGACCGACGACGCATGGTGGTCGCTGTCCAAGCCGACAACCAGCACGAAGCGCTGACCACCATCCGCAGGGCCATCGGTCCGGTCACGGTAGCCCTGGAACAGGTGATCGTCCGGACGGGGCGACGCGAGGTCGACCCGCGCCACGCCCGGAGCCGCGACAATTTTTAGCAATTCAAAATAAGTTCGGCTAGGGTCGACCCATGGACGCGGCACGCCTCGAGAGCGCATTGCGCGAGGCCGGCCTCAAGGCGACGCGAGGCCGGCTGGGCGTGCTCGAGGTGGTGACCCACCACCCGCACTCGGACGCGGAGACGGTCTTCCGAACTCTGTTTCCGATGCTGCCGGGGACGTCGATCCAGAATGTGCACAACGTTCTCGGCGACCTCACGGCGGCCGGGTTGCTGCGGCGGATCGAGCCGGCCGGCTCACCTGCGCTCTATGAGCGGCGCGTGGGCGACAACCATCACCACGTGGTCTGCACCGCGTGCGGCGCCGTCGGCGACGTCGACTGCGTCGTGGGTCACGCACCCTGCCTGGATCCCTCGGATGCAGGCGGATTCGCGATCAGTACCGCGGAAGTCACCTTCTGGGGTCTGTGCCCGTCCTGCCAGGCGCGCTCCGAGCGCGCTCACCACGATGAAGGAGAACGATGACGGACGACTACACGACCACCCAGACCGGGAGCCCGGTCGCCAGCGACGCGCACTCGCTCACCGCCGGCCGCGACGGCGTCACCGCACTGCACGACCGCTACCTCGTCGAGAAACTCGCACAGTTCAACCGCGAACGGATCCCCGAGCGCATCGTCCACGCGAAGGGCGGCGGGGCCTTCGGCGAGTTCGTCGTCACCGGCGACGTGAGCGCGTACACGAAGGCTGCGGTGTTCCAGCCGGACACGACCACGCGGACCCTCCAGCGTTTCTCGTCCGTGGCCGGCGAGCAGGGCTCCCCGGACACCTGGCGCGATGTTCGTGGGTTCTCGGTGAAGTTCTACACGACCGAGGGCAACTACGACATCGTCGGGAACAACACGCCGGTCTTCTTCATCCGCGACGGCATCAAGTTCCCCGACTTCATCCACTCGCAGAAGCGTCTTCCCGGTTCCGGGCTCCGTGACGCGGACATGCAGTGGGACTTCTGGACGCTGTCCCCCGAGTCCGCGCACCAGGTGACCTACGTCATGGGCGACCGCGGGCTCCCCCGCTCCTGGCGCACCATGCCCGGCTACGGATCGCACACCTACCAGTGGATCAATGCGGCCGGCGAGCGCTTCTGGGTCAAATACCACTTCCACTCCCTGCAGGGGAACGAGGAGATCGGCGGCGTGGAGGCGCAGCAGCTCGCCGGCGCCGACGCCGACTACTACCGCCGCGACCTCTACGAGGCGATCGAGGCGGGCGACCTCCCGGCCTGGCGGGTGTCCGTCCAGGTCATGCCGTACGAGGACGCCAAGACGTACCGCTTCAACCCGTTCGACCTCACCAAGGTGTGGCCGCACAGCGACTATCCGCTGATCGAGGTCGGCATCCACACCCTCACCGACAATCCGCAGAACTTCTTCGCCGAGATCGAGCAGGCGGCGTTCTCCCCGGCCAACACCGTCCCCGGGATCGACATCAGCCCGGACAAGATGCTGATGGCTCGTGTCTTCTCCTACCCGGACGCCCAGCGCTACCGCGTCGGCACCAACTACAACGAGCTCCCGGTCAACCGTCCGGTCGCTCCGGTCCACAACTACTCGCAGGACGGCGCGGGGCGTCACGGCTTCAAGCCGGCCGATGCGCCGGTGTACGCGCCCAACTCGTTCGGCGGACCGGCCGCTCGGCCGGAGCGTGCAGGCGAGGGCTCCTGGGAGTCGGACGGCGAGCTCGTTCGTTCGGCCGCCACCCTCCACGCCGAGGACGACGACTTCGGCCAGGCCGGGACGCTCTACCGCGAGGTGTACGACGACGCGGCCAAGGCCCGCTTCCTCGAGACCATCGCGGGCGCGGTGGGCGGCGTGACCCGCGAGGACATCCGCGAACGCGCCATCCAGTACTGGACGAATGTGGATGCGTCGCTCGGTCGAGCCCTCCGCGACCGGCTCGAGTCGGGCACCGAGACGCCCGACGAGGCCGCCGAGTACGTCGGCGTCGCCGACTAGCTCCCCGCCCTCCCCGCGCCGACGCAAAGCACCGGCAGAAAGCGCCGACAGAAAGGGAGGTGGCCCCGGGGCCATCCGGCCCGAACACCTTCCCCCTTCTCGCCCCACGGCCTGTTTCTTCGCACCCC
>NZ_JBNDHX010000038.1:0-30929 GCF_056755275.1 Leifsonia sp. HAY1-4F | reverse complement strand
TCACTTTGGGAGAAGGCGCGGAAGCTCGCGAGCAGGGATACCGAGCGTGGACGGACGTCGCTCACGCGGTCCTCCAGTTCGAGCCGGTGACCATGGTCGTCGACCCTACCGAGGTCGCGCGTGCTCGACGGATGCTCGATTCCGCGATCGAAATCGTCGAAGCCCCCGTTGACGAGTTCTGGATGCGAGACATGGGTCCGACATTCGTCGTGGACGCCGACCGACCGGACACCCTCGGCGCAGTGGATTGGATCTTCAACGGGTGGGGCGCGCCGGAGTGGGCCGAATGGCAGAAATCAGCCGTGATCGCCCGCGTCGTCGCCGAGCACGTCGGCGCCGAGGTCATCGACTCGCTACTGGTCGCGGAGGGAGGGGGGTTGCACGTCGACGGCGCGGGAACCGTCCTGCTGACCGAGACTGTGCAACTCGACCCTCGCCGGAACCCGTATGCGGACCATGCCCGCGTGGAATCGGAAATGGCTCGAACGATCGGCGCGAGCGATGCCATCTGGCTTTCGCGTGGCCTCACCCGCGACTACGACGACCTGGGCACCAACGGCCACGTCGACATCGTCGCCACCTTCGCATCACCGGCCCACGTCCTCGTGCATCAACAGACGGATCCCTCGCATCCGGACCACCAGGTCTCGCACGTCATTCGCGGCGAGCTCGAAGCTGCCTTCGCCGCGCGCGATCGTTCGGTCACGATCACCGGCGTACCGGCGCCGTCGCGGCTGCGTGACGCGCACGGCTGGGTCGACTGGAGCTACATCAACCACCTCGTCACGAACGACGGAGTCGTGGCCTGCGGCTTCGGTGACGACGCCGCCGATGCGGGTGCGCGGGAGATCCTGGGCGCCGCCTACCCCGGACGCCGAGTCGTCACCGTCGACGCCCGGCCGCTTTTCGATCGTGGCGGCGGCATCCACTGCATCACCCAGCAGCAGCCCGCCCTCGGATGAGAAGGAAATGATCATGACGGAACAATCCAACGGCGTCGCCATCGTCACCGGCGCGGGGAGCGCCGAAGGCATCGGCATGGCCGCTGCGCTGCGCCTGGGACGCACCGGAATGCGAGTGGTCGTCACCTCCACCACCGAGCGCATCCACGAGCGAGCGGCGGAGCTGCGCGAAGCGGGTATAGAAGCATCCGGTATCGTCGCCGACCTCACCGTGCAGCGCGACGTGGACAGCCTCGTCGTGACCGCCACCCAGACCTTCGGAGCGCTGGCCGTCCTGGTCAACAACGCCGGGATGACGTCGCTGTCGAGCCCGGACAGCCCTGCATCCATCGATGAGATCTCCATCGAACAGTGGCGCCTGTCGATCGAGCGCAACCTCACTACGGCGCTGCGCATGACACGTGCCGTCCTCCCGGGGATGCGCGACAACGGATACGGTCGCATCGTCAATGTCGCATCCATCTCCGGTCCCGTGATGGCCTACACCGGGGACGTGGCCTACCACGCTGCCAAGGCCGGGATGCTGGGCCTCACGCGCGCCGCTGCGCTCGACGTGGCGACCTCCGGCATAACGGTCAACGCCGTGGCACCCGGATGGATCGCGACCTCGTCCTCCAGCGAGCACGAGCTCGACATGGGTCGCGCGACGCCGGTCGGCCGATCAGGCACCCCCGGCGAGGTCGCCGCGGCCATCGCCTTCCTGGCGAGCACCGAGGCCTCGTACATCACCGGGCAACTGATCGTGGTGGACGGCGCCAACTCCATCAATGAGGAACGGGGCCTCTGAGCCCGCTACGTCCTCCACGTCGAAGTCCTCCCCTCACACACCACCTTCAAGGAAGCAGGTTGCGTCATGTCCCGATACGAATACCCACGAACCGCCCTAGCCGCCGAGCCGGTCGGGCCCGTCAAGAAGCTCGCGCGAACGCTCGGCGTCGACGTCGACGTCGAGTGATGGACCAGCGCTGATTCCGGCGACTGGTCCCGTCACACACGCTCCCAGACGGCCGCCAGCGCCTGACCGCCTCCGATGCACATCGTCTCCACCGCGAGCGTCCCGTCGAGAGCCGGCAGTTCGTGCGCGAGGGTCGCGAGTATCCGGAGCCCGGTGGCGCCGATGGGGTGGCCGATCGAGATGCCGCTGCCGCGCGGGTTGAGCCGCGGGTCCTCGGCGTCGATCCCCCAGTCCGCAATACAGGCGAGCACCTGCACGGCGAACGCCTCGTTGAGCTCGATGACGTCGACGTCGTCCCACGCGACACCGGCGCGCTCCAGCGCCTTGTTCGCGGCAGGGACGGGGGCGACGCCGAACACCCGCGGATCGTTGCCGGCGACCGCCCAGGAGCGTAGACGCAGCATCGGCGTCAGGCCCCGTGCGAACGCGCGTTCCGGCGTCGTGACGATCGCGGCGGCGGCCGCGTCGTTCTGGCCGCTGGAGTTGCCTGCGGTCACGGTCGCCTCCGGGTCGCTTCGGCCCAGAATGGGACGGAGAGCGGCCAGGACCTCAAGCGTCGTGTCGGCGCGCGGATGCTCGTCCCGCTCCACGACCGTGTCGCCCTTCCGGCCGGGCACGGTGACCGCGACCAGCTCGGCGTCGAAGGCGCCGGACTCCTGGCCGCTCACCGCGCGGCGGTGCGACCGCAGCGCGACCGCGTCTTGCGCATCGCGCGGGATGCCGTAGCGCCGTCGGAGCTCCTCGGCCGAGCCGACGTTGCCGTCCGGCGTCGGGTAGTCGCGGCCGCCGGCAGTCTCCCGGCCACGGGCGAGGGCGTCGTGCAGCATCAGGCCACCGGGCGGCAGGCCGCGGCGTCCCCGCTCGGTGTAGAGCGGAGCGTTGGACATGGACTCCGCGCCGAGCGCGATGAGCATGTCGCTGGCGCCCGTCTGCACCTCCATCGCGGCGTTGATGACGGCCTGGAGTCCCGACCCGCAGCGCCGGTCGAGCTGGTAGCCGGTGGTGGTCACCGGGAAGCCGGCGTTCAGCGCAGCGACGCGACCGAACGCCGGCGCCTCCATCGTGGGGTAGCCCTGCGACCCGATCACGCCCTCCACCGCGGCCGGGTCGAGGCCGGTGCGTTCGAGCACGCCGCGAAGCACGGTCTCGGCCAGGCTCAGAGCCGACAGGGGCGCGAGCGCGCCGCCCATCCGCCCCACCGGCGTGCGCAGGGGCGAGCAGATCACGACCTCGCGCAGCTCAGGCATCGACGGCCTCCAGCGCGACGGCGAGCGGCGCCCCGGTGGCGTCGATCACCTGTTGCCGGGTGACGCCCGGCGCGAGTTCCCGCAGCACGAGTCCGTCGCCGGTGACGTCGATCACGGCCAGGTCCGTGATGATGCGGTCCACGCAGTCGCGCCCGGTGAGTGGCAGAGTGCACTGCTCGACGAGCTTGGGAGTGCCGTCCTTCGCAACGTGCTCCATGACGACGATGACGCGCTCCGCGCCGTTGACCAGGTCCATGGCCCCGCCCATCCCCTTCACCATCTTCCCCGGCACGGCCCAGTTGGCGATGTCGCCGCCGGCCGAGACCTGCATGGCGCCGAGGACGGCGGTCGCGATGCGGCCGCCGCGGATCATCCCGAAGCTGGTCGCTGAGTCGAAGAAGCTCGCGCCGGGCAATACGGTCACCGTCTCCTTGCCCGCGTTGATCAGCTTCGGATCCTCCTCGCCCTCCCACGGATACGGCCCGACACCCAGGATCCCGTTCTCCGAATGGAGGACGACGTGCACACCCTCCGGCAGGTGGTTCGGGATGAGCGTGGGCAGCCCGATCCCCAGGTTGACGTACGAGCCGTCCTGCAGCTCCTGGGCGGCGCGGGCCGCCATCTCGTCGCGCGACCGCGGCATCTCAGTCTCCTTCCGGTCGGGGGCGGACGGTGGTCTTCTCGATCGGGAGGTCGGCACTCTGCTCGGGCGTCAGCGCGATCACCCGGTCGACGTAGATGCCGGGGAGGTGGACGTCGTCCGGGCCGAGTACGCCCGGCTCGACCAGTTCGTCCACCTCGGCGATGGTGATGCGTCCGGCCATCCCGGCCAGCGGGTTGAAGTTGCGCGTCGACTTCTCGAAGCGCAGGTTGCCGTGCCGGTCGCCGACCGCGGCGCGCACGAGACCGAAGTCCGTGCGGATCGCGGTCTCGAGCACGTACTCCCGCGCCGATCCGAACACATCGAACGGGCGCAGCTCCTTGGGTGCGCTGGCCTCGGCGACCGACCCGTCGGGTGCGTAGCGGATGGGCATCCCGCCGTCCGAGACCGCGGTGCCCGCCCCAGTGGCCGTGAAGAACGCAGGGATGCCGACACCGCCCGCCCGCAAGCGCTCGGCCAAAGTCCCCTGCGGAGTGAGCTCCACCTCGACCTCGCCGCCGAGGTACTGGCGTGCGAACTCCTTGTTCTCACCGATGTAGCTCGCGATCACCCGGCGGATGCGGCCTGCGGAGAGGAGTTCTCCCAGGCCCCAGCCGTCCACGCCGCAGTTGTTGCTGACGACCTCGAGGCCGCCGACGCCGCGCGCGAGAAGGGCGCGGATGGTGACGATCGGCACACCGGAGAGGCCGAAGCCGCCCACAACCAGCGATGCGCCCTCCGCGATGTCGGCGACGGCCTCGGCGGCGGACACGTACGTCTTATCCATGGGACTCCTCGGACTCGGCGGGCTCGGCGAATACTTCGCGCAGGATCGCCATCGCGCTGTTGGCGGCGGGCAGCCCCGCGTAGAGGGCGGTGTGGTGCACGACCTCCGCGATCTCGGTCCGGGTCAGGCCGTTGCGCAGCGCTGCGCGCACGTGCATCCGGAACTCGTTCTCGTGGCCCCCGGTCACCAGGCTGGCGAGCGTCGCGATCGACCGCTGCGTCCGCGTGAGCTGCCGGCGCGCCCACACCTCGCCCCACGCGTATCGCGTGATGAAGTCCTGGAAGGCGGCGGTCTCGGGGGTGACCGCCGCTGCGGCCCGGTCGACGTGCGCGTCGCCGAGCACCTCGCGGCGCACGCGCATCCCGGCGTCCGCCGAAGACGCGGAGGTCAGCAGTTCGGCGGTCGCTCCGGGGTCCTCCAGGGGGATCAGGTGCGCCGCATCAGGCAGCTCGACGAACCGCGCCCCCGGGATGCCGTCGGCGAGCTCCCGCATGAGCGCGGGTGTCGCCACCGCGTCGTGAGCACCGGCGACGATGACGGACGGCGCGCGCACGGCCGCGAGGTCGCCGCGCCGGTCGAAGGCGGCGAGCGCCTCGCAGCACAGCGCGTACGACTCGTCGTCGACATCGACGAGTGTGCGGAGGGCGTGGCCGCCGGGGCCGTCGGGATGCGCATCGAGGTACCCGGGCGCGAACCAGCGCTGGGCGCTCCCCGCGACGACCGAGGCCGTCCCCGACGCCCGCACCTGGGCGGCGCGCTGCGCCCAGCCGGCCGGCGTGCCGATGGCCGCGCCGGAGCAGAACATCGTCAGGCTGCGCACTCGGTCCGGCGCGGTGATGCTCAATTCGAGTGCTACGGCGCCGCCGAGCGAATCCCCGGCGACGTGGAACGCCCCGCCGCCGGCCTCGTCCACCACCGCGAGGACCGCACCCGCGAGCTCGGCGACGGTGAACGGCTCGCGTGCCGCGGGAGACGCGCCGTGCCCCGGAAGGTCGACCCGCAGGATGCGCGGAGCGCCGGGACGCCGGGCCAGAGCAGGCAGCACGCCGTCCCAGAGCTCGGTCGTGGAGCCGAGCGAGGGCAGCAGCACCAGGAGAGCGGACGACGGTGCCGCCGGGGCTGTCGCGGTCATCGAGCCGCGCAGACGGGGAGTGGTCACAGCGTCGCCGTCCTCTCGTAGCGGGCCAGGGCGGCATCGACCGCGTGCTCGGCCGCGGCGAGCGCCGCCGCGTCCATCGACTCGGGCCGCGGGACGGCGGACGCGACGATCGTGGCGTCCGGCACGGCGTGGGCGAGTACGGCAGCGGTCTCCGAGGCGAGGCGCAGCAGCCCGCGCCATGCCTGCCATTCGGCGTGCCACTCCCCCGCGGGGCGCGCGTCGTAGCTCAGCGCCGCCGTGTGGACGGTCGCGAGCAGGCCGGGAGCACGCAGGCCGTTCGCGGTGAGGAGCACCGCATCCACAGGGTTCTTCTTGTGCGGCATGGCCGATGATGCGCCGCCGGTCGCGAGGAGGAGGTAGCCGTCGCGGGCGGCGAGTGCGAGGTCGCGGCCGATCCTGCCGCCGGCCGCCGCCACCTGCGCGGCGGCATCTGCGACCGCCAGCGCCGGGGCTCGGTCGGTGTGCCAGGCGCGACCCGGATCGTCGAGCGCGAGACGGCCGGCGAGGGATGCGCGCAGCGCGTCGAGCACGTCGGGAGATCGGCCCGAACGAAGGACGGCGGCGCCGGTGCCCACCGCGCCGCCGAGCTGGACGGGGTAGCGCACGGCATCGAGCGCCTGCCCGGCGGAGATGGCGACGTCGAGCCAGCCGGCGAGCATTGCGCCGAACGTGGTGGGCTCGGCGGGCTGCGTGAGGGTCCGAGCCTGCAGCGGCGTCGATCGCGCTTCGCGGGCCCGGACGGCGAGCTCGCCGGCGGCAGCGGTGAGTCTGACTCGTGCAGCGGCCAAGGCGTCACGTGAGACGAGCATGAGGGCGGTGTCGACGATGTCCTGGCTGGTGGCGCCCCGGTGCACCTGGTCGGCGTGCGTGCCGGCCTGCTCCCGCAGCTGCTCCACGAGCGCGACGATCGGGACGCCGTCGGCGCGTGCTCGGGCGACGAGACGTCCGCGGTCGAGGGCGCCGCTATCGAACGACACGGATGAAGCGACCCCGTCGAGGTGGTCCCACGCCGCGACGAGCGCCGCCTCCGTGTCGACCATTGCGGCCAGCACCGCGTCATCGCCGGCTCCGAGGGCTGCCGCTCCTGCAGGTTCGAGCAGGCCCCAGTCGAACGCGTCAACCACGGTCGTCCCCGAAGAAGTCCAGGAAGACAGTCTCGCCGTCGCCCTGCAACCGGACGTCGAAGCGGAAGCTCCGCTCGCCATCCGGCTGAACCAGCAGGGTGCCGCGCCGGTCCTCCGTCACGGTCGCCAGGAACGGGTCGTCGTCCGAGAAGTACGCCCGGGTGAAGAGATGGTGCAGCAGCCCGCGTGCGAAGACCGCGACCAGGAGGTACGGCGCACGACCGGCGGCCGTGGCGCCCGGCCGGATCGTCGTGAAGGAGTAGTGCCCGGCGCGGTCGACGGCGGCGCGGCCGAAGCCGGTGGCCGTGTAGCCGTCGCGGTCGAGGCTCCCGCGCCGGTCGATGGGCGAACCCGACGCATCCGGTCCCCAGATCTCCACCAGCGCATCCGGGACCGGCGCACCGGCCCCGTCGTAGACGGTTCCGTGCAGGCGGATCGCGTCGGGATCCGTCCGTGAGGCGACCTCCGCGCCCCCGGTATAGGGCAGCGCGTATCCGAAGAACGGGCCGATGGTCTGCGAGGGGGTCTGTTCAGGCATGGTCGCCCTCCTCCGGCTCCATCCAGGTGGAGCGGTACCCGGTCAGGACGATGTCCCACCGGTAGCCCATGGCCCACTCCGGCACGCTGATGTCGTGATCGTATGCGGCGATCAGCCGCTTCCGCGCCTCCGGATCGACGATCGACTGGTAGATCGGGTCGAGCGCGAACAGCGGGTCGCTCGGGAAGTACATCTGCGTGATCAGCCGCTGGGTGAACTGCGAGCCGAACAGCGAGAAGTGGATGTGCGCCGGGCGCCACGCGTTCCGGTGGTTCTTCCACGGATAAGGCCCCGGCTTGATGGTCACGAACCGGTACGACCCGTCGTCTGCGGTGATGGCCCGTCCGACTCCGGTGAAGTTGGGGTCGAGCGGCGCGGGATGCTGATCGCGCTTGTGAACGTAGCGGCCGGCCGAGTTCGCCTGCCAGACCTCGATGAGCTGCCCGCGTACCGGGCGGCCGTCGCCGTCGAGCACGCGCCCCTCGACGATGATCCGCTCCCCCAGCGGCTCGCCGCCGTGCTGGATCGTGAGGTCGCTCTCCTCCGGGGCCACGTCCGAGTGCCCGAACGCTGGCGAGACGAGCTCGATCTCCTCGGGATCCGCCCGCACCAACTGGTGCGTGGGGTGCCTGAGCGCCGAACTGCGGTACGGCGCGAAGTCGCGGAGCGCATGGACGCGGAGCGGTCCCGCCGCGGCAGCCGCGGCGTGCGCTGCCTCGATCTCGGCGCTGATCTGCTGCTGGGTCGGCACTGTCATCGTCGCTCCTCAGAAGGGAAGGCCCGCGTACTGCTCTGCGAGCGCCGCCTGCGCGTGGTGGGATCCGGTCGTGTATTCGAGCTGGCCCACCTGGCTGCGGTAACGGAAGGCCCGCGTCGCGGCGTCGCCCGGTTCGCGGTGCACATGGAGCATCTCGGTCATCCACTGCGAGAACTGCTGCACCTTCCACTGCCGTGCCAGCGCTGACCTGTTGTAGCGGGTGAGCGGCGACCCGTCCCCGCGGTACTGCGCCGCCAGCGCGCGGCCCAGCAGGGCCACGTCGGCGATGGCCGAGTTGAGGCCCTTCGCGCCGGTCGGCGGCACGATGTGGCCGGCGTCGCCCGCCAGGAACAGCCGCCCGTGCTGCAGCGCGGAGGCGACGAAGCTGCGCATCGGAGTGATCGACTTCTCGGTGATCGTGCCCTCGTTCAGCGTCCAGCCGTCGATCCCGAGCCGGAGCTGGAGCTGCTCCCAGATGCGATCGTCCGACCAGTCGTCGATGGACTCGTCCGGATCGACTTGCAGGTACAGCCGGGAGACCTCGGGCGAGCGCATCGAGTGCATCGCGAATCCTTCCGGGTGGAGCGCGTAGATGAGGTCGTCGGTCGAGGGCGCGACATCGGCGAGGATGCCGAGCCACGCGTACGGGTAGCCGCGCTCCAGCGCCGTGACGCCCGGGATCGCCGGGCGGCACACCCCGTGGTAGCCGTCGGCGCCGACGACGAAGTCGCAGTCGATCCGCTCGCCGTCGGCGGTGGTGACGTACGCGGCGTCGGTGTCGATGTCGTGCGGCTGCACCCCCGCTACATCGAACCGCACGTCCGATCCGATCCGCTCGTGCTCGGCGAGCAGGTGGGCGACGAGTGCCTGCTGACCGTAGACGGTCACCGTACGGCCGATCAGGTCGACGAAGTCGACGTGCCGACGGCGGCCCTCGTACTGCAGGTAGATGCCGTGATGGGTCAGCCCGCGCGCCTCGAGGTCGGCGTCGAGTCCCAGGTCGCGCAGGATGTCGACCGACCCCTGCTCCAGCACGCCCGCCCGGATGCGACCCAGAACGTGCTCGCGGCTCTTCTGCTCCAGGATGACGAAGCCGATGCCTGCTCGCTGCAGGATGTGGCCGAGGAGGAGACCCGCGGGACCCGCTCCGATGATGGCTACCTCAGTGCGCATGCTCCGCCTCTCACGACGTCGGGAAGATATCGCCATGATCGCCACGCCGTGGCGGACGCAGGGCATCCCTTCCACTCAGCGGAAACAAATCCCCTCGGCTAGCGGGCGACTGCCTGCAGGGCGTCGGAGATCCCCCGGGCGGCCATTCGCACCCCGAGAGCGAAGTGCGGCTCGTTCCGCCGCTCCGCGCGGGCGATGATCGATACGGCGGCCACCACCTCCCCGGTGCCGGCGCGGATGGGGGCGGCGACCGAGAAGGCCCCGCGCGTGAGCTCCTCGACAGTGACCGCGAGGCCGGTCGCGCGGATGTCCGCCAGGCGGGCGCGCAGCTCCCGCTCGCCAGTGAGCGTGTTCGGCAGGAATTTGCGCGGCCCGGAGGCCACTACCGCGTCGAAGACCTCGGGCCCCGCGAACGCGAGCAGCACCAGGCCGACGCCCGTCGCGTGCAGGGGCAGCTCGGACCCGATGTCGCTGATGACGGAAACCGCGCCCGGCCCGGAGAGCCTCTCCAGGTACACGGCGCCGAGCCCGTCGCGGATCGCGAGGTGCACGTGTTCCCCGGTCGCCTCCAGCAGATCCTCGAGGTACGGGCGGCCGACCTCACGCAGCCGCCGGGCGGTGGGCTGGCGCGTGCCCAGCCGCCACATCCTGATCCCGACCCGGTAGCGTCCGTCCTCGCCGCGCACCAGGCCGCCCCACTGCACCCACTCGGACAGCAGCCGATGCGTGGTCGAGACGGGAAGATGCGCGCGGCGGGCCACGTCGCTCAACGTGAGTTCGTCGCCCTGCTCGAAGGCGTCGGCGATGGCGAAGACGCGGGCGGCTACGCTCCGCTCATCCGCTGCGCCTCCCGCCATGGCGTCAGCCTAACCGCAGCCGCACGGCTCCGGGATGCGGCCCAGCGGATGCCGTGCGCTACCCCGTGTTTCGCGTCAGTACGCCTCTCCAACCTCTTCGAGGTGCGGCGGGTTGGCACCCGCCCTTCCGACCGTGATCGCGGCGCAGCGCGACGCGAAGCGAAGGGACGATTCAATGACCGCATCCGTGACGCTCAGCAGCGCGGCGCGCCCAGGGAGGGCGCTGGATCGCGCGAGGGCATGAAGGAACGCGGCGGCGAAAGAGTCTCCTGCTCCTACAGTGTCGACGACTGGTACCACCACCGCAGGAACTGACACCTCGCCTTTCGCCCGGAAGGCTGTTGCGGCCCTGCCACCATTCGTGACCACGACCATAGTTGCCCCGTAGTCGAGCCACCTTGCGGCTACCGAGAGAGAAGGTTCCGGGCCGTAGAGCGCATCGAGATCTTCACGACTCACCTTAACGATGTCACTGAGGGAAGCCGCCTCTTCGACCAGCGCAACAACGTCTTCCCCTGTTCCCGTCACGCCGGGTCGAATGTTCGGGTCATAGCTCATGAGACTGCGCCGACGCTGCCTGCGCATCCACGCGAGAACTGACTCGCACCCTGGAGTCAGAGTGGCCGCTATTGAGCCGGTGTGTGCGATATCGGCTTCGAAATCAGGGATCATGGAGGGCTCCCAGGCGATATCGAAGCGGTATTCCGGAGAGCCATCCAAGGCGTTGGCGAGAACGAACGCCGAGGAAGTGCGGGTCGTCACGGCGGCTTCCAGAGCGACGCCCGACCTCGCGGCGTGCAGCTGCACCATCGCGCCGTCGTCATCATCTGCGAGGGTCGTGAAAAATCGGACAGGGCTGCCCAGCCGGGCCAGCCCCACCGCGACATTCAGCGGGCTACCGCCGGGATAGCGTTCACGACCCCCGCCGGCGTCGATATTGTCGACCAGCGCCTCTCCTACGACTACAAATCGCTTCATAGCGCAATCAGGAAATCAATCACCGTCGTCCTTCCTCTGGCATGCCGGAGATCGTGCAATCGTCATCGAAACGTTTGCTCGTGCATGCTATGGCAACCATGATTTGCCGCGCAATAACCAGAAGTAGATTGTCGGAACACGACACCCATGACCAGGGAAGGAGGATGAGATAACCCTTGACAGGAGGAGTCTTCTCGCACCACGATAGGCGTCGAAACGTTTGCCCCGTTTGGGAACACCCTCCCTGTATGGGGCGTCCTCCTACAATCGGCGCAATAGGAAGCAGGACAACGAATGTCCGATCGAGAAACGACCGACGACCTCGCCCGCCCAGGGACTACGCCTCGGCAGCCGCTCAGCCGGCGGTCGGTAGTCGGCCTCTTGTGCGCCAGCGCCGTGGGTGCTGTCCTGTTCCGCAATTGGTCCACGCCCGACGTTGCCGGGGCGGCCTCCGTCGCTGAGGGAGGAACCGTCGCTGAGGCAGACGTGGCTTTGCCGAGCTACCAGGCGATCATCGGCCTGTTGTAGCAACCCCTCCCCATCAGTCACCACCATTCAAGGAGATTTCTGTGGCTACGACCGTGTATGACGTCACTACCTGGACCGGTTCGGCTGTGTCGCCGTACACCGACATCGGCATCGTTATCAACGACATCATCGCCGATATCCACTCCCAGCAGACTACTCAGACGACGCGACCCGGTGCGGTTATCTATATTCCGCCCGGTCACTACACCTAGCAGACGACGGTGAACATCGACGTCAGCTTCCTCACCATCAAGGGGTCTGGTCACGGCTTCATGTCAGAAGCGGTGCGAGACGGCAGCAGTACGGGAGCTTGGGTGGAGACCCTGCCTGGATCCAGCCATGTTCAGATTGCAAATGCGAACCAGGTGGGCTTTTCCGTGAATCGATCGGGCGCTCCAGGGACGAATGGACGCCTTAATGGCATTGTCTTCCAAGACTTTTGCATCGACGGAGTCAGCGCGTCGAAGCCCTACCTTCCCGGCAACGGTAAGACGGGCATCAACGTCCAATACGACACGGACTCCCTCCGGATTGAAGGTATGGGTTTTGTGTATCTTGCCCACGCCATCGTTGCCCGCAATGCAGACGCGTTCAACATCACGAACAATTTCATCACCGAGTGCGGCAACTGCATCGAGATAGTCAACAGTTCGATCGTCGGGAAGATAACCAACAACTACCTCATAGCGCCGTGGGCGGGATTTTCGATCTTCATGGAGAACAATGACGGTGTCTTGATCTCGGGAAACAGCATTCTGTGGGGCGCAAGGATCCAATTCAAGAACGTGAATCACGCCGCCATCACGAGCAACAAGTTCGTCAGCAACTTCTCCGGAATGATCGTTCACGAAACTGCTTGCAGTCAAAACCTGATCTCGGCAAATCAGTTCAATCGGATATTCGGCGACGGTGGACCTGCACGCAACGACGATCTCTACGGCATGGTCCAGATCAACGGAACCGAGAATTCCGTGACGTCGAACTCGTTCTCGCTCAATGTCCCGACCGCTGACGTCGTTCCCGCCGGCGCCAAGCCGACCATAATCCTGGTGAAGGGAGGAGACCGAAACTTCCTCGCAACCAATCTGATCTCTGCGAATCAAGCAGTTCAAGTGGTCCTCGATAGCTCCACGACGAATACCAAGGTGCTGTTCTCGGCCAGAACCGACCAGCTTCAGGATTCGGCGCCGAGCGGCCAGACCTCGCTCGTTGCAACTCCGGGCGCCTAGATGTGCTGCCCAGGGACGTCGGTTGATGTGTGACGTCTCGACATCATGAAGACCTCCGGTGGAGGGGGAACTGTCTAGTTCCCCATAATCCCCACCGGAGGTCTTCGTGTCTCGACGTATTGCTGCTCTGACGCCTGTTCAACGTCGTCGTCCTGCTCGGAACACCGGCGCTGGCCCTAGTCCGCGTCTGCGCAAGTGCTATTGCGAGCCAACCCCATCATCCCTTGACTGCGCCTACGGTCATCCCTGCGATGACATGGCGCTGGAAGATCGCGTAGATGATGAGCTGGGGCAGCAGGACGATGGTTGCCGCTGCCATCATTCCGCCATAGTCGACCGTGTACTGACCTTGGAAGCGTGAGACGGCGAGGGACACGGTCACCATGTCGGGATTGTTGATCAGGATCGAGGCGAAGGGGAACTCGTTGAACACGTACACGATGTTGAAGATGAGGATGGTCGCGATCACGGGGCGCATGAGGGGGAGCACGAGGGACCAGCAGAGCCGCCAGAGCCCGACCCCGTCGATGATGGCGGCCTCTTCGATCTCAGCGGGAAACTCGCGCAGGAAGCCAGTCATCAGGAGGGTGTTGAACGGAATGGACACAGCGACGTAGGGGATGATCAGGGCCGCAAAGGTGCCGAAGATCCCGAGGGCGAGATCGAGCCGATAGACCGGGAACAGGAGGATATAGATCGGTACGGCCAGACCTGCGAGAAAGTAGAACCTCACAGACGATTGCGCCTTGCGGCGGCGGAACACCATCCGTGTCAGGGCGTACGCCGACATGAACGATATCGCCGTGCCGACCGTGACCGAGACCACGGCGATGAGGATCGTGTTTCCGTACATGCGAAGCAGCGGGAGGGCGTTTGCTGCGTTCAGGTAGTTGTCGAACGTCAGATGTGTGAGCGAGAACGGATTGGTGAGGATGTTCGAACTCGGCTGGAAGGACAGGAGCACGATCCACAGCAGCGGTAGCACAATCAGGAACGTGACGAGGTAGGCGATGATTCCGACGATGACACCCGAGCGCCGGTTCTTCCGTCTCCGTGCCGGGGCGATGGATCGCGGACTGTCAGTGGCGGCGTGTGCGATGGCGTCGATGTCGATCGTCATGCCAGGGCCTCCTTTCGGCGTACGGCGGCGAGGTAACCAAGCGAAACCAGCGCGCCGAGGATGGTGATGATGACGGCGAGGGCCATTCCGTAGCCGTACTGCTGGTTGGTGAAGGTGACGTAGTACATGTAGCTGACCAAGGTCTCGGAGCGGTGCACGGGGCCGCCGCCGGTGAGCATGTAGACCAACTCGAAGATCTTGAAGACGTTGGTGATCATCAAGATGGTCACGATGGCGAAGGTCTCTCGCATCATCGGGATGGTGATGAAGCGGATCTGTTGCCAGCCTGTCGCACCGTCGAGGGCGCTGGCTTCCATGACATCGGCCGGAAGCATCTGAAGGCCGGCGTAAAAGATCGTCATTGCAAAGCCGACGCTGCTCCAGATGAACACGATCGCGACCGAGATGGGAGTGAGGTAGTCTCCGCCGATCCACTGGATGGGTGACACCCCGAGCTCCTCGAGCACGCGATTAAGGAGGCCGATCTTCGGGTCGAGAATGAAGACCCAGATCAAACCGACGAGGATCGGCGCAATGATCGCCGGGCCGAAAACCAGCGCGCGAAGCACCCCGCGACCGGGAATCGCGCGTCTGAGGAGAAGCGCCAGGGCAAATGATGCGGGAATCAGGATCACGAGCGCCACGACGAGGATGACAGCGGTGTTCTGCAGGGACTGCCAGAAGAAGGGGTCCTGCAGCAGTGCTGTGTAGTTGTCGAACCCGATCCACGACGGGTTCCCGAATCCCTGGAATCGGCTGAAGCTGAAGATCCCGGAGTAAATCACGGGGTAGACGACGAACATCGTGAAGATGATGAGTGTCGGTGCGAGCATGAGCAGGATCTTCGAACGGCTGCTGACCCAGTTCATCGGTGCACTCCTTCGTGGCGCGGGTGGGGCCGGACGGCCCCACCCGCTGTTGATTACTTGCGGTTTGCGTCGAGCGCCTTCTGTACGAGGTCGAGGGCCGCCTGGGGTGCAAGCTGACCCTGAATGACGCCATAGATGCTGTCGTACATTGCGTTCGCCACCGGGGTGGGGACCAAGAGGTCCGGCTGGGATTGCGGGCTAGTGACACCGTCGGCCTTGGTGGCGTCGAGCGCCGCCTTCAGGGCGCTCTGCTTGGTCGCATCGAGCTTCGCCTGGTATGTCGTCACCGGGGGCTGCCCGTTGTCGACGAGGATCTGCTGTGCTTTGTCGCTGTAGTAGAAGCCGAGGAACTTCGTGACAGCCGCGAGCTTCGCTTTGTCGTCGCCGACTTTGTGGCTGACGGCGAACGGGGCGGATGCGACGTTCATGATGATGTTCTGCTTCCCGACGCCGTCGCTGAACTCCGGCCCCTTCCAGAATTCGACGTTCCCGGCCAGCGCAGAGGACTCGATCGCGCTGGAGGCCCACACGCCGGCGTCGAGCATCGCGGCCTTGCCGCTGGTGAACTGGTCCACGGCCTGCTGATACGTCTGCGTGGACACGTTGGAGGGGAAAGCTCCAGCCTTGCGGAGTTCGTCGATGTGCTCGTACAGCTTCAGGAAGTCGTCGTTGGTGTACTTCGTCGAACCGCTGAGGAGCCCGTGGACCTTGTCCTCAAAACCGAACCGGTCGAGCATCGTGAGGAAGCTCCACACGCTGAACGCTGACTGATTCGCGCCGTCCGAGATCGTGGTGATGCCCTTGGCATTCAACGTCTTCGCGGTCGAGACCAGTTCGTCGAACGAGGTGGGTTGCTTCAACCCGTTGTCGGCGAGGATCTTCTTGTTGATCCAGAGGCCGGTGAGGAGGCCCTGGTAAGGCACACCGTAGATGACATTGCCGGTGGAGAAGTTCTTGACCGTGCTCGCGGGGAACTTGTCGGTCAGTTTCTGGTCCTTGAGAACGGGTGCCAGGTCGAGCAGCTTGCCTGCCTTCTGCATGTCTTCGGCGGTGGACTTGTACACCCAGAAGATGTCGGGGAGCGTATCGCTCTGGGCTGCGACAGACAGCTTCTGCAGGTGCTCTGCGACCGCCTCGCCCGAGAGGGTGACATGAATGTTCGGGTTTTCCTTCTCGAATGCCTGAACGATCGCCCAGGTAGCGGGGTCGGCGGTCTTGACGTCGGGATTCTGCATGGACAGTGTGATCTCGGTCTTGCCGTTCGCCGATCCGCCTGAAGCGCAACCGGACAGGACGAGCGCTGAAGCCGCGACTGCGGCTACTCCGACGAGAACGCGTCCGAGGGTGCGCGGGGCTGTGTTTCGCACGTTCATCTCCTTTGATGGAAGTTTTCGGGTCAACTTTGTAAAAATTATCGAAACGTTTGCGTCAAACGTTTGTCAAACATTATGACCGTCGCGAGCGCGTGTCAACAAAGACTTCACAGGGTGTAGCCCTCCGTCGACTCGCGGAGTTCCAGACTCTGGTGAAGGCGAAGCGTCCGGGGGCTCGCATCGGGGGATGCGAGCCGGTCCCCGAGGAGCCCGACGGCTGCGATGCCCATGTCGAAGGCGGGCTGCCGGACGGTGGTGATTCCGGGTCGGAACAGGTCTGAGTTGCTGAACCCGTCGAAGGTTGCGAACGACACGTCCTCGGGTGTGCTTCGTCCGGCATCCGCCAGCGCACGGAGGCCCGCAACGGCGAGCGGCGTGCTGCAAGTCACAATGGCGGTCAGTGCGTTCTGTTTCAGCGCTTGGGCCAGGCTCGATTGCAGCTGCTTGTCGTCTCGCCCCGTGAGCACGAGCTGCTCCTGCTCTGACAGATGCGCTTCTCGTATCCCGTCGAGGAACCCGTCGAGCCGTTCGTTGAGGGCGGGAACCCGGGTGTCGCCGGCGACGATCGCCATGCGGACGTGCCCCTGGCCGATCAAGTGCAGGGTCAGTCGCCGCATGGAATCGCGGTTGTCGGCACCCACCTGGTCGAGAAGCGCTTCCGGAAAGAGCCGGTCGAGAAGGACCACGGGAGTCTTCTCGCCCTCCAGCTGCGCCATGAGCCCAGGGGCGGATGCGGCAGCGCGTGCGAGGATGAGTCCGTCGATCCGCCGCTCGAGCAGCGTAGTGATCGCCCGGTGTTCTCGGTCGGCATCTTCTCCTGAGTTCGCCAGGAGCAGCGTCAGGCCACGTTCGGCAGCAGCTTGCTCCACGCCGTGGACCATTTCCGCGAAGGCCGGCTCACTGGCCGCGGAAACAACCAGCCCGATGCTGTCGGTCTTCGAACGCCTCATCGCGCGAGCCAGCGTGTCCTGCCGGTAGCCCGTCTGTTCAATGGCGGACAGCACGCGGCGGCGGGTTCCCTTCTCCACATTGCGCGTCCCATTGAGCACATGGGACACCGTTGAGATCGACACTCCAGCGATCCGGGCAACATCGACCATCGTGGCCATTGTGGCCTCCACTCTTGAAATCCGTGAGTCGTTTGCGCAAACGTACCGTACTTCCATTGACGGCGCGAGAACACGGGACCCTGCGGCGATCGGGATGAGAATGTTGCAATTCGCGGAGCGGACAACTACCGTTTCCGCAGGCAAACGTTTCGATGGCTTCGATGCCGTCGAGAGACCCATCTCAGGGCCATGGAAAGGGACGATGATGACCGACACGACACCGCCGGCAGGAATGCTCGGAGACCTGACGCGAGCCCGCAGCTCGAAATCGGCGCGCGCGTCGAGCTTTGACCAGTCCGGTCGTAACCGCGATAACTGGATCGTCATGCCGGGAGAGGAGCGCGTTCTCGCCGACATTGAGGGCCCCGGGTTCATCACTCACATCTGGATGACGCAGTCCTGCAGGATCCAGCCGGGTCCGGGGCAGATCGATCCGAACGTGGTCGGCGTGCCGATGCTCGAGATCCACAACGCTCTCGGCGTGAGCTGGGAAGTGGTCGATGCCGACTACTACCGCAAGGTCGTACTGAAGATGTATTGGGATGATCAGGACACGCCAAGCGTCATCGCGCCTCTCGGAGACTTCTTCGGGCTGATGAACTCTCTCTCCGGATCCTATGAGTCCCTTCCGCTTTCGGTCTCCGCCAAAGAGCCGGAACTGCACACGTTCGGCGGCAGTGCCGCGTTCAACAGCTACTTCCGAATGCCCTTCGACCGCCGGGCGCGGATCGTGGTCGAGAACCAGAACGATATCCCCTACCTTCAGTACTTCTACATCGACTACGAACTCGTGAAGGAACCACTTCCCGAGGACACGGTCTACTTCCATGCCCACTGGCGGCGTGCTCTGCCTTCCGGATGGGGACCGGACCTGCAAGCCAACAGCATCGAGACGACCGTGCCGAACCTGGATGGCAAGGACAACTATGTCGCTCTCGAGACCGAGGGCCGCGGTCACTACGTCGGATGCACTCTCGCCGTCCGGCATTTCCAGGGTTCCTGGTGGGGCGAAGGCGACGACATGATCTTCATCGACGATGACACCTGGCCGCCGAGTCTGCACGGAACCGGCATGGAGGACTACTTCGGCCACGCCTGGGGCATGCAGCATAACGACTACCTGTTCAATGGCACGATCGTCCACGAAGAGGACGTTCCCGGTTTCCATCACTCCTACCGCTTCCACATCACCGATCCGGTTCGCTTCGAGAAGCGGATCAAGGTGACGTTCGAGCACGGTCACGGAAACCACCTGTCCGACGAGTGGTCGTCGACCGCATACTGGTACCAGACTCTGCCCTCTCCGGAGCTCTCGATCCCCGGCGTTGAGGAGCGTCTCCCCCTTCGCCCGATGGATCGAGTGATCACGGCGCCGCTGCCCGAGCTCACAGAAGTGCACCGCGCAGCTAGGGATGCAGCCGCCGCTCGCATGCGCGACTTCGTCGCCAAGCGGGAAGAGTTGCGCGCAGAACGTCGAGCAGAGACAGACGAATGGGAGCGTGGCAACGTCAAGATTGCGCGCGAGATCCGTCGCCGTTACGACGAGAGCGGGTCTTGATCATGCGACCGAAGCTCCACTTCACAGCTCAGAGCGGCTGGATCAACGATCCTCATGGCATCACCTACAAGGACGGCCGATATCACGTCTTCTACCAGTACGTACCGGGGCAAACTGTATGGGGCCCGAACTGCCACTGGGGGCACGCGGTCGGTCCCGACCTCCTCTCTCTGAACGAGCTGCCAGTCGCACTCGCACCCGGCGACGGCGACGATGGCGTCTGGACCGGCTCGCTCGTCACCGACGACGACGGCAGAACCGTCGTGTTCTACACCAGCACCGCGAGTCCGAATATCGGTATCGGCCGCGTCCGAAAGGCCTCGCCAAGAGATCCCGAATGGATCGAATGGTCGAAGGGACCCTTCGTCGCCGACGCACCGGAAGACCTGGACATCATCGCTTACCGAGACCCCTTCGTCCGACGCGAGGATAACGGCTGGCGGATGTTCGTTGGGGCCGGCCTCCGGGACGGGACCGCGACCGCGCTCTCGTACACCTCCACCGACCTCGATCACTGGACCTATTCCGGCATCGCTCTGCAACGCTCCACGACGGAGACGGCCGACGTGTGGATGGGTGCACTCTGGGAGTGTCCGCAGATCTTCGAGCTGGATGGCAAGGCGGTCATGGTCTCCTCGGTATGGGATGACGACGTCCTCCACTACGCCGGCTACGCGATCGGCAGCTACACGGACGGCATCTTTCATCCCGAAACCTGGGGACGCTTGACCTACGGCAACAGCTACTACGCGCCCTCCTTGTTCACCGACGCTGACGGCCATCCGTGCCTCGTGTTCTGGATGCGAGGCATCGGTGGTTTGGAGCAGGGCTGGGCCAGCGCGCACAGTGTGCCGCACCGCCTTTCGATCCGCGACGACCGACTCGTCGCGACCCCTCATCCGGACACGGCCGCACATCGGGCGTCGCGAGCCGAAGACGCTTCCGTGGAGGGTCTCACCGCCGACGTCGTCTGGAACCACGACGGTGTCCTGACCGTGCAAAGCGGCGGTATGGATGTTGTCGCTCTCGACCGCGTGGACCAGTGGCTCACAGTGCGAGTCGGGGAAGCAACTACGACACTCCCCGTGTCCGGCGAGATCCGATTGCTGCTCGATGGTCCCATCCTGGAAATCTCCAGCGCTTCCGGGATCTTCGGGGCGCCGATCGAGCCCGAGGGAGATGAGCTCACGGTCACAGCCACAGGAACCGTAGACGTGTACCCGCTAGCATTGCGCCCGGCCGAGTACCCGGTCAGCCCGAATTCACTCCAGAAATCCGGAGTGGCGCGGTGAAGTGCAGGGGAACACGCACCCGCACCAGGATTGCGCTGATCATCGCTGCCATGACCCTCGGGATTGCGGCGGTGCCGTTCACAGCCGCGACCTCCGCTCGAGCAGGCAGCGCGGCCGATTATCCAGAGTTTCCCTACATCGCCACGGACTATGCCGAGCCTCGCCGGGGCCAGTTTCACTTCAGTCCGCCGAACGGCTGGATGAACGACATCAACGGGCCCGTCTACTATCGCGGCGTCTATCACCTGTTCTTCCAGAGCAATCCCCATTCACTCGGGTCCAACAACGACATTCATTGGGGTCATGCGACGAGCACCGACCTGATTCATTGGACGGAGCAGCCGATCGCCCTCGAGCCTGGAGTCGATATTCCGGGTGGGTCGCAGAGCCTGCTCTGGTCGGGTTCAGCCTGGGTAGACACGGGGAACGTTACCGGCCTGAAGACCGGCTCCGACGACCCGATCCTTCTCTTCACCGGCACCGACGGCGCCAGCATCGCGTACAGCATCGATGGCGCACGCACGTTTCAGATGTACAACGGCGGCGCGCAGGTGGTCTCGACGGGAACGACCGAGAGCCGCGATCCGAAAGTCCAATGGGATCCCATCGGCAATCGATGGGAGATGGTCTTGTACGACTTCACCGGCTCCCCGGGCGCAAGCTTCTACACATCGACGAACCTGCTCTCGTGGACGAAAGTTGGCCACTATGCGGCATCGTGGTTCGTCGAATGCCCCGATCTGTACCGGCTTCCGGTCGATGGCAACGCCTCGCAAGAGAAGTGGGTTCTCCAGGATGCCGGCGGTCGATATGTAACGGGCCAGTTGGATTCCTTCGGGATGTTCGTCCCTGACTCGTCCACGCCCCTGAGCATGGACGCCGGGAACACGAGCTACGGCGGAACCTGGTACGCCTCGCAGACGTTCAACCAACTGCCCTCGGCACGGATCGTGCAGATGGGCTGGCAGGGAAGCAATCATGGTGCGACCTGGACCGGGAACGCGTCCTTCCCTGTGGAGGTCGGGCTGACCACATTCGCCGACGGGATCCGACTGACCCGAAATCCTATCCCCGAGATATCGGTCCTCCGGGAGAGGACACAATCGTGGTCCGCTCGCGCCATCAGCACCGACCCGTCCTCCGACCCCTTGGCGGGCACGTCAGGGGACACCTACGAGCTCCAGGCGGTGTTCTCCGTCACCGGAGCGACAGCGGACACCGTGTCGTTCTCATTGCACCGACGGTCCGACGGCTCCAGCGACGCATCTGTCTCCTACGATCTCGCAACACAACAGCTCACTGTCGACAACTCCGCGAGCAGCACCCACCCGACCTTCTCGACTCCGTTGACACCGATCGGCGACGCAGTCAGCATTCACATCCTCGTCGATCGCGGTCAGCTCGAGGTGTTCGGCAATGGCGGCAGAGCTGCGATCAGCGACAATGTCGATTTCAGTTCTGGACCCGATGACCTCGGAATCTCGTTGCTGGCCGGCAACGGTACGGTCGGTTTGACGAGTCTCTCGTTCTCGCCGCTTCGATCGGCGTGGCGCCCATCTTCTGAGGGAACCTCGCCCGGAAATGCGATCGTGGCAGCGCTGTCGCAAACCGCTCGGTCACAATCGGCGGACCCGGAGACGATGAAGTGCGTCGACGACGACGGCCCGACGGGAACCGTTCAAATCTGGGATTGTACGGGCGGGTCCAATCAGGCCTGGCTGCTTGGGGCAGACGGATCGCTCGTCGTGAATGGCCTCTGCCTTCAGACGGTTCCCGGGCAAACCGCCAACCACACTCACGTTCAGACAGCAGCGTGCTCGGGCGCGGATAACCAGAAGTGGAGCCGCGGCATCTACGGGTCCGTCGTCAATCAGCTCTCGGGCCGTTGCCTCGATGTCGACTTCGGCAACTATACGAACGGTGAGCCTCTTCAGATCTACGATTGCATCGGATCGCCCAACCAGGCCTGGGTCGGCCCCACCCCCTCCTACCCGCCGGTGGGGCCGGTGGCATGGAACGACTCATCGAAATGCCTCGACCGGGACGTCGCCTCAGGACGCGCGCAAATCTGGGACTGTCTAGGCAACGGAAATCAGAGCTGGACGATGAATGCCGATGGCACCATCACCATTGCCGGCGTGTGCTTGGAAGAGCCACCAGGCCAGACCTCGAACAACACGCTCGTCGATGTTGCCAGCTGCACGGGCACGAGTAATCAGCACTGGGCCCGCGGCGCCAATCAGTCGCTGCTCAATTCGGCGTCGGGTCGCTGCCTCGACCTCCCGAACGAAGACTCCACCAATGGCGCGCAGTTGCAGATCTACGACTGCGCGGGCGGTGCCAACCAATACTGGAATCCGCCGGCCTAGGGAGGCTGGTGGCCTCTTCACGGCTCGTACAAGGGCGCAACGCAGGGTCGCAGGCTCGTACGCTGCCCCACCCGATTGAGGGCTACACGACGAAGCCACACTGCCGCCAAAGTGGATCTGGGAGCAGCCTTCGCCGGATTGACAATCATCGGACGAGGTCTGAGACAGGTCCGAGTAGGCGGACAAGCCGAACGCAGCCGCTGGACGAAACGGACAATCGCTGCTCCTCATTCGATGACTCGTGAAATGGGGGAACACTGTGCCATACCTCTTGGCAATCGCGGCCGTAGTTGTCGTGATCGCGCTCCTGATCACGTTCTGGTACATCGCGGTGCCGGTTACGTTGATTGTCGTGTTGGCGTTCGTGCTGCCTCGGATAATCCGAACGATCCGAAAGAACCGATATTTCGCAAGCGAAGAGTTCCTAGCGAAGAAGGCCGAGATCGCCTCTGTCGTCGCCGAACACAATGAGGTTGCCGCGTACACATCCGAGATCCGCGGAGGAGCGAAGTTTCAACTCGGAATCTCTTCGACCGGAACGAACTCGCACCTCGCTTCATTCGAGAATACGAGTGCGCACAAGTACCGTCGCGACCGCAACGTGGCGAGCTACCAAGCGCCGAACGTCCACAACTGTTCGCTGCAGGTCGTGCGGAACGCCAGCGCCGATCCCATCAAGTACCTGATGAAGTACTTCGACATCAAGGCGAACGAGACCAACCTCGCCGACGTCGAGAACCTCGGCGACGCAATCGCGCGGCTCGAAGACGCTGTCGCCAACCTTCATCAGCGCGAGGCGGGCATCACCGCGTCGATCAAACCACCCGCCTTCATTCTCAAGCACTACTCTGACGAGTTCATGGGACACGTTGGGGTCGAACTGTCTCCGATCACCGTTCCCTACCCGGTCTACGCATTCGAGTACGTGAGCGCCGGCGGCAATAGCTCCCAACGAAGCACAGTCACACTGAATACCCAGACCATCGATGCCCTCGTAGGGACGATGTCGCAGAAGATCAAGTTCAACAAGTCCGCAGCTGGCCAGCGAGCATTGATGACTACGCGGCTCCGAACGCTGATTAAGATGCGGGATCAGCACACCTGTCGATACTGTTCGGTCTCGCTCGCTGCAGAGCCTCACCTGCTGCTCGAAGTCGACCATGTCATTCCCGTATCCAAGGGTGGAATGACTTCCGAAGACAACCTGCAGACACTGTGCTGGCGATGCAATCGGACCAAGTCGAACAAGATCTTGCCCGCCTGAGCCAGCACGAGCGAGCCTGCTGGTACGTCAGTCCTGAATCGAGTTTGAATGGCCGGCGGTTCGGGGCCGCCGTCCGGTGGGCCCCGAACCAGGTGTAGTCGAAATGTAGTCAAACGGCTATTCTCCGACATACAAAACGCCCCGGATCCCTGTGTTTCCAAGAGATCGCGGGGCGTTTTCGTGGCGGTACCGGTGGTGTCTGAGTTCACGACATAGGTCTCAGTTGATAGGTCGCTGGTGAGTCGGGACATAGGTCACAGTCGGGGGCATGTCGAAGGCTCGGGTCGCCGTGATGAAGATCGTTTCCAAGCAGCTGACTGTTTCGGCGGCGGCCGCCGAGTACGGGTTCTCCCGTCGGCATCTGCACCGGCTTCTCGCCCGCTACCGGGAGGGCGGACTGGAGGCGGTCGAGCCGCGGTCTCGGGCCCCACACCACAGCCCACACCGGGTCGATCCGGTCGTCGCTAAGCGGATTGTGCAGTTACGGTGCGAGCTGACCGCGGACGGGCTGGATGCTGGTCCAGTCACCATCGCCTGGCACCTGGAACACGAGCACCTGCCGGCCCCGTCAACCTCGACGATCCGCCGCATCCTGCACGACGCGGGACTGATCATCCCGGAACCGCGCAAGCGGCCCCGCTCTTCCTACCTGCGGTTCCAAGCCGCGCAACCCAACGAGACCTGGCAGTCCGACTTCACCCACTGGCGCCTCGCCAACGGCACCGACATCGAGATCCTGAACTGGCTGGACGACCACTCCCGCTACCTCCTGGCCTGCACCGCCCACCGCCCCGTTACCGGGGAAGACGTCGTCGCCACGTTCCTGGCCGCGACCGAGGAGCACGGCACCCCCGCCTCCACCCTCACCGACAACGGCAGGGTCTACACCGCCCGGTTCGGCGGAGGCCGCAACGCCTTCGAATACCTGCTGCCGCTGCTGGGCGTCACCCAGAAGAACGGACACCCGAACCACCCACAAACCCAAGGCAAAATCGAACGCTTCCACCAAACCCAGAAACGCTGGCTCGCCGCCCGCCCCGCCGCGCGCACCATCGCCGAACTGCAAACCCAGCTCGACACCTTCCGCGACCACTACAACGAACACCGCCCCCACCGCGCCCTCGACCGCAGCACCCCCGGACAGGCCTACAGGGCCACCCCCAAAGCACTCCCGGCCGAAGCCCGCACCCCCGGCCACTACCGCATCCGCTACGACCGGATCGATGACACCGGCAAAATCAGCCTGCGCCGCGCCGGCCGCATGCACCACCTCGGCATCGGCCGAAAACACGCCCACACCCGTATCCTCACCCTCGCCGACAACACCACCATCACCGTCATCGCCCTACACACCGGCGAAGTCCTCTCCACCCACACCATCAACCCCGCACGCAGCTACTGGACCAACAACACAAAAGGTCCCCGGCCAGAAACCGGGGACCCTCTGAAGTGAGACCTATGTCGCGACTCAGGTGAGACCTATGTCGCGACTCATGACAGTGGCGGTACCGGTGGGATTTGAACTCTAGTTCGGGGCCTCAACGCTCTTGCTATCCGGGCAAACTTCCGCGGAATGTCAACAAAGTCAGGCTCTTGCGATCTCCACGAACCTCATTCGATCCCATACGGTTGTAGTCAAAATGTAGTCAAACGCAAACGCCGCTGGCATGTGTGCTGTTGTGATGTCTCAGGGCATCTCTGACTGTGCAACTGACGGAGGCCTATGACAGTGGGTCCTGTGTTTTCTGCTTGAGCCGCTCGTAGGGAGTTTGGCCTGCGAGGGCTCCGTGTGGTCGATCGTAGTTGTAGTAGTCCTCCCATTGTTGGAGGCGGTCGTTGAAGAGGTTGACGTCGTCGATGACCTGTCCCTCGAGCAGCCGGTAGAACTCCTCCGCGTCGATCCGGTGGGAGCGCTCGACCTTGCCATTCAACCGCGGTGTGGCGGGTCTGATGCGGATGTGATCGATGCCCTTGTCCAGCAGGTGCCAGTGAAAGGACTGGCCGAACTCGCTGCCGTTGTCGGTTTGGACCTTCTCGACCGTGAACGGCAGCTTGGAGAGCACGTGGTCGATGAACCGGATCGCGGTCTTCTGATCGTGGGTCGGGTAGGCCTTCAACACCCGCAGGCGGGTGCAGTCATCGATGGCGGTGTATTGGTAGTAGCGCTTCTTCTTGCCGGTCTGGCCCAGCGGTTCGATGAACTTCACATCCACCTGCAGGGCGTGGCCGGGGCGCTGTTTCTCGTAGCGTTTCCACCGGATCTCTCGCCGTTTGTAACGCTGCGAGGCGGGCAGCCGGTTCAGGCCCACCTTCTTCAGGATCCGCCACACCCCGGAGGCGCTGATCGTGATGTCGTGATACCGCTTCAGATACATGGTGATCTTCTCCGGCCCGAAGTGATACTGCTGACGCAGCCAGAGGATCTTCTCGATCACCTCCGCGTCGGTCGCAGTCGGCGAGTGGTGCGGGGCGCTGGAGCGGTCCTTGAGCCCCTCGAACCCCTCCGCCTCGTAGCGCTTGAGCCAGTGGTAGTAGGCCTGCCGGCTCACCCCGTAGTACCGGCAGCTCGCGGCGATGTTCCCGCTGACTTCCTCGACATGCCGCAGCACCGCGAGCTTGTGATTCGCCCGTCGTTCAATGGCCCGCGCAGCTGAGGCGGAGAGTGTTGATGTCATGAGGTCTTCCTCCCAAGTGGAAGACCCGACTGTCAACAACCTCCGTCAGTTTTATACTGGCATGTGGAGTTAGCACCTTAGACAACAGTAGCGAGCCTTCGAGAAGGCTGACGGCTTACAGCCGCCATCGAATGCGGCCTGCTGGTGCCCGCTGAATCGAATGTAACCGAACCGCTGTGCCTGCGTTCCTCTGAGTCCACGCCCTGCGATCATTGAAGAGGGAGCGTAATATGCCACTCGCATCGGGCCTCAGGTCGTCGGGAAGGGAGTCAGCACCGGCTTGAATTACTCCGCTTGTATCTCCGAACGCGTTTCGAGGTCATAGAGGCGGTCGGGCGAAGCTCCGAACTAAGGGCTTGAATTTGTCGATCCCGAATCCACCGGAGCAGTCGACCCGCACCGGCTGAACGCGGTTCGGGGTCTACGGCTCAGCCCGAGTTCGACGCGATGAGCGCGTCGAACTGGCGGCGCACGTCCTCCCTGATCGTTTCGTCGTCGCGGTCGGCCGGGCTGGTGGACATCGCGAGGAAGAGAATGGCTGACACGATGTGGGCGATCACCGCGGCCTTTTCCATGGGTGCGCCCATCGTGCGCGCGGTCGTCTCGGCCATGAGCTGTTCGGTCTCGGCCGCGATCTCGAGCGCCTTCGCATGATGGGGCTCCGTGGGATCGCCGAAGGCCATCTCGCGGAGGTAGGTGCGCCCATTCTCGACCTGAGCGCGATTGCAGTGAATGACGGGCTCGGCTATGGCGAGGAGGGCATCCACCGGGTCGGTCAGCGACTCGGCTGCGTCTCGGCCCACCTGGAGGGCGTCGGCGTAGAGGGCGTTTTGCACCATCAGCAGCAACTCGCCCTTGTTGCGGGCGTAGAAGAAGAGCGTGCCCGCGCCGATGTCCGCGGCTTCGGCCACTTCCTGTGTCGTGACGTCGTCGACGCCGCGCTCCGCAAACAGGGTGCTGGCTGCGGCGATGATGCGATCCAGCTTCTCCTGCTTGTTGCGCTCCCGCCGGCCGCGGGCGGCGGGGATGACAGTCATCTCATCACCATAACCCGCCGGGCACGGGAGGTTCACTCTCGCAGGAACTCGGCCGCCAGCGGGGCGAACTCTTCGTGGTACTGGAAGATGCCACCGTGCCCGGAGTCGGGGTAGATGACGAGTTGCGACCCCGGGATGCGACGGTGGAGGTCCTCGGACAGTGTCGATGGCACCATGCGGTCGTTGTCGCCGTTGGCTATGAGGGTGGGCTGTGTGATCACCGAGAGGTCGGACGCCGCGGAGCGGCCGAAACTCCTGATCGCGAACAGCTGGGTTCTGAGCGCCGTGAGCGTGATGTCCGTGTCGCGGTCCGCTTTCCGCTCCTCCAGGCGGGCGAGAAACGATGCCGCGGCGCGCTTCCCCGTCTCATTGCGGTTGAAGAAGAGGAACTCTTTGGGATCGGTGCGGCGTACGGCGGCCCGGATGACATCCACGTAGGTGGTCAGAACCACCTTGTCCATGTCCTTGCCGCCGCGCGGCCCGGTGCCGGTGAGGATAAGCCGGCGTACGAGCTCCGGATGCTTCAGCACGAGTTCCTGCGCGATCATGGCGCCCATCGAGAACGAGAAGACATCGATCCGGTCGAGTCCGAGTGCCCGGATGAAGGTGTATGCGTCATCCGCCGCCTCTTCGATCGTCCGCGGGACGCGTCCGGACGACGCCCCCACTCCCCGCTGGTCGAAGGTGATGATGTGGCGCTCGCGGGCGATCGCGTCAACGATCCGCGGGTCCCAGTTGTCGAGAGTGCCCGCCAGGTGCACGAAGAAGACGACGGGGATGCCGCGCTTCGGGCCCAGGGCACGGTAGGCAAAGGTGACGCCGCCCGCGGTCACGCGTTGGGTCGGAGCCTCCGCGTACGAGGTGATGATGGGCTTCGGCGTATTCATGGTGATTCCGTTTCTGTTCGTTGGGATGCGGTTGCGAGCGGCCGTCGACCGTGCGCGCTCAGCGTCAGTGGCTAACGGCGTCGGAAGGGATGGTGGCCACGGTCTTGCCGTGGACCCCGCTCTTGCCGAGGCCGGCGAGCGCATCCGGGATCTCCTCGAAAGGGATCACGCGGCCGACGATCGGGCGGATCGCCCCGGACTCGACGAGCGCGGAGATCTCGCGCAACTGATCTCCGCTCGCGGACATCCAGAGGAAGGAGTAGTCCACACCCGACTTCCGCGCAGCCTGGCGCACACTGCGGCTGATCGCAGCGATCCCGGCACGCAGCACCGGATTGAGGCCGAGCTGTCGAGCGAAAGCCGGGTCGGGCGGTCCCGCGATTCCGATGACCCGACCGCCGGGACGCAGGACCCTCAGCGACTTCGCCACGTTCTCGCCGCCGACGCTGTCGAGAACCACGTCGTACCCGGTGAGCTGCTGCTCGAAATCGGCCGAGCGGTAATCGATGACGACGTCGGCGCCGAGCGACTTCACGAACTCGGCGTTCGCGGCGCTGCCCGTGGAGGCGACCGTGGCCCCGAGGTGTTTGGCGAGTTGGATCGCGATGGAGCCCACGCCTCCGGCTCCAGCATGGATGAGCACCTTCTGTCCCGGTCGCACGCCGGAGCGCACGACGAGCGCCTGCCATGCGGTCAGCGCCACCAGGGGAAGGGAGGCAGCCTCCACCATCGTGAGCGAATCGGGCACGGGTGCCAGGTCGTTCTCGTCCGCGGCGATCCGGTGCGCGAATGTTCCGATGCGCCCGTCCCGCACGCGGCCGTACACGGAGTCGCCCGGCCGGAACGACCTCACCTCCGGCCCGACCTGGAGGACGGTGCCCGCCACATCGTGCCCCAGCGCCGCAGGAAGTGCCAGCGGCACGAGCTGTTTGAAGTCGCCCGCTCGCAGCTTCTCGTCGAGTTGATTCAGACCCGCAGCATGCACCTCGACGAGAACGTCGTGCGGACCGACGACCGGGTCGGCGATGTCGCCCACAGTAAGAGGCTGTTTGTAGGAGTCGAGAACCATGGCTTTCATAAGATCCTTATTTTCGAGTGCAGTCTGTTTTGAGTGCACTCGATAAAAGGACCTAGCATCTTCGTTTATTCCGAGATCCGCCATCACCCGCGGAGGCCGTGGCTCCCAAGCTGAGCGACCGGTCGGGACTTCCTCTGACGACTCCTCGGTACCATCCCTCTAGCGAGGACCTGCTACGCGTGAGTGACCCGTAGTACGGTGCCAAGCTCGGCCTGGGAGGTGCCGCCCACCCACAGATCAAACGTCGACGGGTCCTGCACGTAAGCTCGGGTGACGGCACTCCAGTAGCGCAACTGGTCGGGGCCGACCTCGAATTCCACAGTGCGGGTCTTACGCGCCGGGATCGTCACGCGACGGAAGCCCTTCAGCTCGCGGACAGGTCGGGTCGAGGTCCCATAACGCTGGTGGATGTAGAGCTGAACCACCTCGTCGGCGTCGCGGTCCGAGACATTCCGCACCTTGACCGACACGGTAGCGCTCTCGCCCACCAGCATGCTGTCTCTGTCCAGGCGGAGGTCACCGTACTCGAAGCTCGCGTATGAGAGACCGTGGCCGAATGGGTAGAGCGGCGTGCTCGGCTCGTCGAAGTAGCGCTCTCCCTGTTCGTCCGGATAGAACGTGCGGTTGTGCGAGTAGAAGATCGGAACCTGACCGACATGCCGCGGCCAGGTGAACGGGAGCCGGCCCGCGGGCGACACGTCGCCGAAGAGAACAGCAGCCACAGCGTCACCGCCGCGCAGACCGGGATACCATACCTGCACGATCGCGGGCACGTTGGCGTCTGCCCACTGCAAGTCGAGCGGCCGCCCGGACATCACCACCAGGACGATAGGGGTGCCGGTGGCTGCAATGCGCTGCAGCTGCTCGAGTTGACGACCGGGTAGATCGAGGGTCGAGGTCGAGGCCTTCTCCCCGATCTGGTTCTGTCGCTGACCGACAACGATGATCGCGCACTCGGCAGCGGCGGCGAGGTCCACGGCGCGCTGGATCTCAGCGTCGTCGTCGTAGTCGGCCGGCGTCGACTCTCTCGTTCCCGAATCCATCTGGTCGAACGGCGACGGGTAGATCCGCTCGGGAATGCTCGCGCCCGGCGCGTGATCGACACGGACTCGTCCGCCGAGGCGACGACGGAGCCCATCGAGAATCGTGACGGCTTCATCGGTGTCATGATCGAACACCCACGGGCCGAGCACGTCACGCCGACTGTCGGCGAGTTGGCCGATCACCGCAACGGTGCCGATCCGCTCGGCGGCCAGTGGAAGCGTGGCATCGTCGTTCTTAAGCAACACGATGGACTGCTCTGCCACAGTTTGCGCGAGGTCACGGCTTGCAGAAGCGGTCAAGATGCCGGACACTGCCTCCTC
>NZ_JBNDHX010000037.1:0-30961 GCF_056755275.1 Leifsonia sp. HAY1-4F | reverse complement strand
GCGGGGACGCTCAGCGGGAAGCTCGCCAGGTCGTCCACCACCCCGACCTCGCTGCCGTCCGCCGCATCCGTCACCGTGGCGCGGTGGGGAAGCGCCTCCGACCAGACGGTGCCATCGAGTTCGCGGTCAGGTCGTGGCGGCTTCGAGCACTTTCGCGGTGTCGACGAACTGTTCGAACCGCACGATCAGCCCCGCGCGCACGACGAAGTGGTGCGCGACGCGAACGTTCAGCGGTTTCCGCGTGGTCCGGTGGATGGCGGTGTACCGGGCGAGGACGACGACGTTCTCACCGTCGACGATGTAGGTGTCGTCGTGTGCGGTCCAGTCCTGCCAGCCCTCCCCGAGCTTCTCCATCACGTTGGAAGTCACGCCCTCGGGGGTGCGATAGGTGCCGGCGAGGGGAAAGCCGGCCATCTCCGTCCACTCCACATCGGGCGCTAGCGTCGCGCGCAGGGCCTCGAGATCGCCGGCCGCGGAGGCGAGGTACTGGCGCCGGACGACGTCACGTGATTCCGCCGACGTATCGCCCGTCGGGTTCTGGCTCAGCCCCATGTCATCTCTCCCTTGGCCACCTTGGGTCCGATCTGCGCGGCGATCAGCATCCCGGATCCGGGGTAACGCTGCACGAGGGCCTCCGTGACCGACGCACCGTCGCTGGACTGTGCCAGAAGGTCCTCGAAAGCGAGCAGGTAGTCGCGCGTGTAGGCGATCGCCGTGGCGTCGTTCGCGCTGGCAGGCTGGCGGTGGCCGGCGACGACCAGCGCCGGCTCTCGGGCGGCCATCTGCTCGAGCGTGCCGGCCCAGTCCGCCCGAAGCTCGGGAGTGGCGGTGTCCGCGGTCCACACATGCTCGTCCTGGAACAGGAGGACGCCGCCGAGGATGCTGCGGGATGGCGCGTGCCACAGATAGTGACGGTCCGGGAGCAGCTCCGAGCCGCCGTGCAGCTCCAACCTGTCACCTCCGATGGCGAGGGCGTCGCCCGTGAACGGTTCCAGGTCGACGAGCCGCGTGGGGAGGTTCTGGCCGAGTGCCGCCCACGCCACGAGCTTGCCCTCGAAGGATGCGCGGATGTGTTCGATCACCAGCGGCGTGGCAACGAGCGTCGCTGCGGGGAACGCGTCGGCGATGACCTCCAAGCCGAAGTAGAAGTCGGGGTCGGCGTGGCTGACGAACACGGTCGTCAGCTTCTTGCCGGAGTCGAGGATCGCAGCGACGAGTCGGTGCCCGTCTGCCCGGGTGAAGCCGGCATCGATCAGCACCGCTTCGGATTCGTTCGAGACAAGGACGGCCGACTTGTTCTTCGACCCCGCGGGAAAGTCGAGGTCGAACACATCAAAATTCAACGGCATGGGGAAAGCCCTTTCAACAAGTGCCCGGGCAACAGAGGTCCGGCGCGGACCGGGTGGTCCGCATCGCACTCAACATAGCTGACTAGTCAGCTATTCCCCAAGGAGCGATTTTCTCCGCGTCTTACGGCATCACCGGGAGCGACCGCGCTGCGCTCTCGCTGAGCTTCCGGATCATGGTCGAGAACGACGCCATCTCGTCATCGCCGAGAACCTCCACAAGGTGGCGTTCGATGTTGCGCACGTGCACATTGCTGGCCTCGGTGACTGTCCGTGCACCGACGGGCGTGAGATGGATGAGCTGCACCCGTGCATCACGTGCGGAGTGGGTACGTGTCACCAGCCCCTGGGCCAACGCGCGCTGGACCAGTCTGGTCGCGCCCCCGGAGGTGAGCACGCGGGCTTGGGCTATCTCGCGAATGGGCAGTCCCTCCTCGCCCGCCCTCCCCACGAGCAGGAGCAGTTCGTACATGACGTGCGGGAGCCCGAGCCGCTCCTCCAGATCACGTCCCAAGAGGAACTCGAGTCGGTTGGCGGCACCGAGCAGGCGACCGAACGCCAGAACGCGTGGATCGTTCGCCGCCTCTGCGGCGCTGTGGAACCGGGTCTCGTCCGCCATGGGTCAAGACTAGGCGGAGCGACGAGAGTGGGAGCGGCTCGCTGAAACATCCGACCATTAGGCTGGGCGCGTGGCAGTCACCGACGAGGCGATCCTCAAGATCAAGAACATGATCCTCTCCGGCGAGCTTGCTCCCGGCGACCGGCTCCCGCGCGAGCAGGAGCTCAGTGAGCGACTCGGTCTCTCTCGCAGTTCCCTGCGCGAAGCCGTCAAAGCCCTCGAGGTGATCCGTGTGCTCGACGTGCGGCGCGGCGATGGAACCTATGTCACGAGTCTCGAGCCCCAGCTCCTGCTGGAGGCCATGTCGTTCGTCGTCGACCTGCACGACGATTCGTCTGTTCTCGAGATCTTCGCGGTGCGTCGCATCCTCGAACCGGCCGCTGCGGCTCTCGCGGCCGCCGCGATGACGGACGGCGCAGTGGCTGCGCTCCGGTCAGAGGTGAACGCCGTCGACGTTTCGACCAGCATCGAGGGCTTGGTCGCACACGACCTGGCCTTCCACGAGCTCATCAGCGAATCGTCGGGCAATGCATATCTCGCGAGCCTGATCCATGGTCTCTCGAGCGGGACCGTTCGTGCACGGATCTGGCGCGGCCTGACCCAGGAGAATGCCGTTGAACGTACATTGACGGAGCACCACGCGATCGTGGATGCGCTCGAACGCAGAGACGCCGAACTCGCGAGGGCTCTGGTGACGGTGCACATCGACGGGGTCGAATCGTGGCTGCGCAAAGCGCTCTGACATCACGTCGCTGATTCAGCGATGACCAGGCCTTTACGGAGCAGCGCATTTCCGTAGGTCCGTGTCTCCCCGGTCCGGATGATGAGGAATGCCTCGGCGGCGAGATCGTAGAAGGCGCGCCGTTCGACGAACCGCACGTCGCCATCGCCGGCCCGTGCGGCGGCGATGAGTTCGTGCTGCACGGTGAGTGTGGCTCCATCGGCCGAGCGCATCAGGTCCAGGGCGGGCGCATCGTCAAGAGGGAGCACGCGGCGGAGCGCCGCGAGAACCTGAGGCGAGCCGAGGCCGGGGGTATCGACGACGCGAGCGCCGAGCCGCGCCGCTGGAAAGTGGGCGTCAGCGACGACCACCGCGTCCGAATGCCCCATCGCGTCCAGATGTGCAAGCAAAGCGCCCGTGAGGATCGGGTCGATCCCGCTCAGCATTGCGAACTCTCCCAACCGGATACCGGATCGCCGAGCGAATAGGTCCTCACGGCGGTGTTCCACAGGATGTGCTCCTGCTCGGCGGCACTGAGCTCGCCGATCCATTCCGCGTAGACGGCCCACGCGCGCTGGTATCCCCCGAATCGCACCGTGATCGGCCAGTCCCCTCCGTACATCAGGCGCGACGGCCCGAACAGCTCGAGAGCCGCATCCCACGCTGGTCTCAGAGCCTCCGCCGTGAACGGCACACCGGGAAGGGTCAGCCCTGACACCTTCGCCACGGTGTTCGGAAGTGCGGCGACGGCATCGAATGACGAATGCCACGCGCCGAACGCATCACTACCCACCGGCGGCTTAGCCAGGTGATCCACCACGACGGTGAGCTCGGGGAGGGCGCGCGCCACGTCGCCGGCTTGGTCGAGGTGGGCGGGCCACGCATCCGGAACCTCGAAGACCAGCCCCCGGCGCGCCAGCGACGCCAGCGATGATCTGACCTCGGCGAGTTCGAGGAAGTCGGTTCGGGGGTCGTCGTGCACCAGATGCCGAACGCCACGAAATGCCGGATGCTCACCCCAGCGATCGAGCGCCGCCTCGGCCGCCCGCGGTTCGTCGAGCGGCACCCAGCCCACCACGCCGGCGACCCACGGGTTCTTCTCCGCCACACCGAGCAAGTAGCCGGTGTCGCGGAGCGTGTCCTCCGCCTGCACCAGGATCGCCGACTCGACTCCGGCAGCGTCGAGTTCGGCTCTCGCTTGTTCGGCTGTGAAGGTCGAGTACAGCGCGCCGTGCTCGGGCGTGAGCCAGGCGTATTCGCCGGCGTCGAGATCCCACAGATGAAGGTGCGCATCGATGCGGCGCGAGGATGCGAGCGTCACGGGATCAGATCCCGGTCGCGAAGGTCGGTCCACAGCGCTTCGGGGATCGTCGCGCCCATGCGCTCCACCGTCTGTTGGAGCTGCGCGGCGGAAGCGGCACCGGCGACGACGGTGCGAACGGCCGGGTTTCGCGGGGTGTACTGCAACGCGGCGGCCGGCAGTTCCACGTCGTGCTCAGTGCACACGGCGGCGATCGCACGCGCCCGCTCGAGCACGGCGGAGGGCGCAGTCCCGTACTCGTAGTGGGACGAAGTGTCGGGCACGCTTCGCGCGAGCAGACCCGAATTGAAGACGGCCGCATTGACGATGCCGATCCCGCGTTCGGCCGCCTCGGGAATCACGTCCTCCAGTGCCGGTTGCTCGAGAAGGGTGTAGCGGCCGGCGATCATCAGCAGGTCGAGTGCGTCGGTTCGCAGGCCCGCGAGGAGCGCGTCCACGGACTTCGAGCCGACGCCGACGGCTCGCACGAGGCCTTCGTCGCGAAGCGCCGCAGCAGCGGGCAGGCCGTCAGCGATCGCCGATTCGAGATCGAACTCGTCCGGGTCGTGAAGATACAGCACATCGACACGGTCGAGACCGAGACGGACGAGGGAGTCTTCGAGGCTGCGGCGCACGCCGTCGGCACTGAAATCCCAGACGCGTTTCAGGTCGTCCGGGACAGCGAACGCGTTCTCGTCGTCGTATCCGCCGCCACCTCCCGGGTTGTCGATGAGCAACCGCCCGACCTTGGTCGACACGACGAATTCGTCACGCGGCTTCGTAGCGAGGAACGCGCCCAGCCTGCGTTCCGACAGCCCCAGGCCATAGTGCGGTGCTGTGTCGAAGGAGCGGATGCCCGCCTCCCAGGCGACCTCGAGCATCGCGTGAGCATCGTCGTCGCTCATGGCGCGAAAGAGGTTGCCCAGGTTCCCACCGCCGAAGGAAAGCGGACCGAATGCGAGTGCCGGTGCACGGCGGGGACGGCGGAGAACGGCTTCAGACACGGACGCCCCAGTCGAATTCGGCGATCGATGCCTCGTGCATCTCAGCGCCGGACCCGGGCATCGCCGGCGGCCAGTACCGCCCGTCGTGAACGTCGACCGGGACGACGAAGTGCTCGTGCAGGTGATCGACGAACTCGATCATCCTGTCCGTGCTGGTGCCCGAAACCGCCAGGAAGTCGAACATCGACAGATGCTGGACGACCTCGCACAGGCCGACTCCACCGGCATGCGGGCAGACGCGCACGCCGAATTTCGCTGCGAGTAGCAGAATCGCGATGTTCTCATTGACGCCGGCGACCCGGCTCGCATCGATCTGGAGCACACGGAGCGCGTCCGCCTGCAGGAACTGTTTGAACATCACACGGTTCGCGCCGTGCTCGCCGGTGGCCACCGGGATCGGCGCGATCCCGCGAGCGATCGCAGCGTGCGCCAGAATGTCGTCCGGGTTCGTGGGCTCCTCCACCCAGGCGAGGTCGAAGGGTGCGAGGTCGGCGATCCAGTCGATCGCCTCCGCCACATCCCACCGCTGGTTCGCGTCGACCGCCAGCCGGATGCCGGGGCCGATCGCCGCGCGAGCGATGCTGAGGCGACGAACGTCATCGGCCCGATCCGCTCCGACCTTGAGCTTGATCTGCGCGAACCCGTCGGCGACGGCCTCCCGGCACAGCCGGTCCAGTTTGGCGTCGTCATACCCGAGCCAGCCGGGCGTGGTCGTGTAGGCCGGATAGCCCGTAGCGAGCAGTTCCGCGCGGCGCGCATCCCGGCCCGGCACGGCTGCGCGCAGGACCCCGAGGGCATCCGCAGGGGTGAGTGCGTCGGTCAGGTAGCGAAAGTCGACGAGCGACACGATCTCCTCCGGCGTCATCGCCGCGAGGAGCTCCCACAGGGGCAGACCGGCCCGCTTCGCCTTGAGGTCCCAGAGCGCGTTGACGACGGCCCCGATGGCCATGTGCATGACACCCTTCTCGGGTCCGAGCCAGCGCAACTGGGAGTCGTAGACGAGATCGCGCCAGGTCGTCCCCATGTCGTCGAGCAGTTCCTCCACGTCGCGTCCGAGCAGGTGACCTTCGAGCGCCCGGATCGCAGCCACCTCGACATCGTTGCCCCGCCCGATGGTGAACACGAAGCCGTGACCGGCGAGGCCGTCGTCGCTGTCGGTGACGATGCGCAGGTAAGCGGCCGAATAGTCGGGGTCCGGGTTCATCGCGTCCGACCCATCGAGCATGGTCGAGGTCGGAAAGCGGACGTCGTAGGTGTCGAGTGCTGTGATCGTGCTCACGTGGGTTCCTTCAGTGGAGGGTACGCATGAGCTTAGACATCCGATGTCTAGCCTGTCAATCGACGTCAACCTGGCCACGTGGGGCCCAAACCGGGCCAAGGCCACCTCATAGTTCGGATGTTCCGACTCTGGAGGGGGCGAACTGCCCTCTAGCTGGGCTTGCAGGTTCCCGTCGTCACATCATTGAGATCAGCGCTGCGAAGTGGTCGCCCTGATCCCGGATCCTGGCCACGTCGTCGAATGTTCCGATCGGGATGATCCCGGTGTAATAGCCGACGTGCTCGTAGTACAGCACCAGCGCCCGGTCGGGCACGTAGTACCCGATGGTTCCCGGTTCGGCGGCGCTGCCGGAGGGCATGCCGTCGATGGGCAGCGCGGCGGGGAGGTCGGCGATCTTCTCCTGTCCACCGAAATCGCGGAATGAGAGAGCGAGCGGGAGCTGGGCAACCAGTGCCCGGGCAGTGGCGCTCTGCTCGAGCGAGCCGGTCACCGTCCGCCCTGCGATGGCGATGGCGATGGTGGTTCCGGCCATGGTCAGGATGCGATTCCGGGGTAGGACAGTTGCGGCGGGACGCGAACCCTGCGACGCGGGGAGGTTCGCCGGTGCTCTCGTGGAGTGGAGCCGGTCACGCGCCGGAACTGACGGTTGAAGTTCGAGAGGTTCGTGAAACCGACGGATTCGGAGATGGACGAGATCGGTTCGTCGGTGGTTTCCAGCAGGCGGCAGGCGTGAGAGATGCGAAGCTTTGCGACCATTTCGGTGAAGGTCATACCGCTGGCCCGCTTGAAGTACTTGGAGAAAGTCGACTCGGACATGTTCGCCAGCCGGGCGGCTTCAGCCATGCTGACGTAGCCGGTCAGGTTCTTGAAGATGTAGTCGACGGCGAGGTCGACCGTTGCTGTGGAGCGAAGGTCGGCGTCGTGGCGGGTGTAATTCGATTCGAGGCCTTCGACGTCGATCTCCGGTGCCCTCGCAAGCGTACGGAAGACTCCGATCAGCGCGAGGAGCCTGTCGATTCCGCTGAGGCTTCCCATGGAATCGATGGCCGTAGCCAGCGTCGCTGCGGTCTGGCCGTGGAAGACGACGCCTCGCCGCGCGTGCTCGAGAAGCGGTGCGAGGTCATCGAGTTCTGGCATCAACGACGAGCAATTGGCGAGCCATTCGCCGTCGAACTGGATCAGTGCATCTCGGTTGACCACGACTTCGCCGGGTTCGAGGAAGCTGATCCAGTCGTGGGGGATTCCGGGGCCGACCAGAGTGACTTGGCCCGGCGAGAAGAGCCCGACGGTGTCGCCGACGATGAACCTGCCTTCGCTCTTGCGGATGAGGTGCAGTTCGTATTCGGGATGGTAGTTCCAGCGCGCGATGTCGGCGGGGTAGCTGTGTTCCGCCCACCGGACGCTGTATCCCTCGTCCGGCCGGATCACTTCCCTGTCCGCCTGCTGGGCCCAGGAGCGCTCGGCCGGAGACAAGGAGGGCAGCGGCTGTGAACGGGGAGAAGTTTTCACTCGATAAGTAATACTCCGTTGATTCTCATCCGGCAAACGCTGGAGCCGAATAGTCGTCACTCACCGAGTTGAGCCCCCGTCAGGTGGCCTCTGAATGGGAGCGGTCACTTGGCCGCGGAATCTCCCGTGCGGCTGGCATCCGGAAAATTAGTATCGGAAATCAATGCCATTCGCGCTAGTGGTGTCTCGAATCATCACCCTAATCTCAGCTAACGCACTCGCAAACGCAGCTCGATGCGACGACCCCGCGCCATCGAATCCCCCACCTTCCCGATGAGCCCGAGCATCGCACCTTGCGCAGCGTCAGCACTGCGCACCACCAGCACATTACAAAGGAGTGATCGAATGCGATTCAAGAAACGAATCATCGCGGCAGCCGGATTGTCGGTATTCGCCGTGGCCTTGACGGGATGCACCGGAGCCGGAGCGTCGAACGGCGCCAATGGCGGCGATGTCGTCAACGTCCTGATGGTGAACAACCCCCAGATGCTGGACCTGCAAAAGCTCACCGACACCTACTTCACAAAGAAGACCGGGATCAAGGTCAACTACACCTCTCTGCCAGAGAACGACGCACGCGCGAAGATCGCCACCGAGTTCGCTGCCCAAGCAGGTCAGTACGACGTCGCATCCATCAGCCCGTACGAAGAGCCGACGTACGCCAAGAACGGCTGGCTGGCGCCGCTCGACTCGATCGCCCGTTCTTCTTCCTTCGACCAGGAGGATGTCTTCCCGGCTTTCACGAAGGCACTGAGCTCCGATGGGCACGTCTACGCGGAGCCGTTCTACGGTGAGTCCTCCTTCTTGATGTACCGCAAGGATGTCTTCGCCCAGCTCGGGCTCACCATGCCGGCAAAGCCGACCTGGCAACAGGTCGCGGACCTTGCCGCCAAAGCGGACGGTGCCCAGGCCGGCATGAAGGGCATTTGCCTCCGAGGTGAAGTCGGGTGGGGCCAGGTATTCGCACCGCTGACCAGCGTCGTCAACACCTTCGGAGGAACCTGGTTCGAGAAGAACTGGACGGCGGGAGTCAACGCTCCGGCGTTCAAGGATGCGGTCAACTTCTACGTGAACCTGGTCAAGGCTCATGGTGAACCCGGCGCGTCACAGTCCGGATTCACCGAATGCCTCAACGACCTCTCCCAAGGCAAAGTCGCGATGTGGTACGACGCCACCTCTGCGGCGGGCTCGCTGGAAGCGCCCGGGTCGCCGGTCGCCGGAAAGATCGGGTACGCGCCGGCACCAGTGGACAAGACGAAGAGTTCCGGCTGGCTCTGGGCATGGTCGTGGGGGATCGAGAAGGCCTCGAAGCACACTGCGGCCGCCGACAAGTTCATCGAGTGGGCCTCGAGCAAGGACTACGAGAAGACGGTCGGACAGCAGCTCGGCTGGGCGAAGGTTCCCGCAGGCAAGCGGATCTCGACCAACGACATTCCGGAGTACCAGAAGTCCGCTGCGGCCTTCTACAAGCAGACGCAGGACGCCATCTCCAGCGCTGACCCTGAGAACCCCGGTGTCCAGCCGCGGCCCGCACCCGGAATCCAGTTCGTGGCCATCCCCGAGTTCGCAGACATGGCCACCCAGGTGTCTCAGGGCGTGAGTTCCGCGATCGCCGGCAAAGAATCCGTCGACCAGGCACTGAACGACGGGCAGGCGCTCGCTCAAGCCGTCGGCGACAAGTACAAGAACAAGAAGTAATCCGCCGCTTCGGGTGGCGGCCGCATCCTGCCGCCACCCGAATCCGGATTCAAGGCAAGGAAAGAATCGTGACCACTTCGACCGACAGCCTGCCAAGCGTTGGCAGGTCGGCACCGCCATCGCTCCCGCGGGGCTCGACCACTCTCAAGAAACGGACGATCACGAAAGCCGAAGGGTGGGCACGGCGCGCGCCACTTCTTCCGGCGCTGGCGTTCATGGTCGTCGTGACACAGATCCCCTTCGTTCTGACGTTGATCATCTCCTTCTTCAACTGGAACGCGCTCTACCCGCAAGACGTTCACTTCGCCTGGTTCTCCAACTACGTCAGCGTCTTCACCGACCCGGCTCTCCGAAGCGCCATGCTGACCACGGTCGAAATAACGGTGGTCGTCGTGCTGACCAGCCTTGTTCTTGGGCTGGGGATCGCGTTGCTCCTCGACCGCTACTTCTGGGGACGCGGTTTCGTCAGAACGCTCCTTATCGCACCTTTCCTCATCGTCCCCGTCGCGTCCGCACTGGTCTGGAAGCACGCTCTCTACAACCCGACGTATGGGCTGTTCAACGGTGTCCTCGCCTGGATGGGGAATCTCTTCGGGGTGCAGGCGCCCCAGCCGGACTGGATCTCATCGATGCCACTCGGGACAGTGAACGCTGAGCTCATCTGGCAGTGGACCCCGTTCATGATGCTGATCCTCCTTGCCGGTCTGCAGGGTCGCCCGCTCGACATCATCGAGGCGGCCCGGATCGACGGCGCCAACGAGTGGCAGATCTTCCGATTCATGACCCTGCCGCACATGCGCCGCTACCTCGAGCTAGCGGCTCTGCTCGGATCGATCTATATCGTCCAGAATTTCGACGCTGTCTTCACCATCACCACCGGCAGCCTGGGCACGGCGAACCTTCCGTACACGATCTACCAGCAGTTCTTCCTCGGACACGACTACGGAGGAGCTTCCGCATCCGGGGTCATCGTCGTCATCGCGTCGATCGCGATCGCAACGTTCGCACTTCGAACCGTCTCAACACTGCTCAAGGAGGAAAAGCGATGACTATCGCACTCCGCTCCCGCTCTCGGCAGGCCAGTGCGCTTGACGGCCGTCCCGAGCCGCGTGGACGATTCCGGAAAGCCGGTCTCGGCGTTCTCGCCTGGGTCATCGCCTTGATCTCTTTCGCACCGATCGCGTGGATGGTCCTCACGTCGCTGCATAGCGAGACGGATGCAGCGACGAATCCGCCTTCGCTTTTCGCACCATTGACGCTGTCCGCATACGCGGAATTCTTCGGAGCCAGCACGGGCGCCAGCCCGATCCCCTATCTCGAGAACTCCGCTATCGCGAGCATCGGATCGACAGTGTTCGTACTGATACTCGCAACGCCTGCCGCCTACGCGCTTTCCATTCGGCCGGTTCGCAAGTGGTCGGACGTTCTCTTCTTCTTCCTCTCCACCAAGATGCTCCCCGTCGTCGCCGGGCTGCTCCCGATCTACCTGATCGCGAAGGCTGCGGGACTCTTGGATACGAACCTTCTCCTCATCGTGTTGTACACCTCCGCGAACCTGCCGATCGCGGTGTGGATGATGAGGTCGTTCCTAAGTGAGATCCCCGTCGAGATCCTCGAGGCCGCCTCCATCGACGGTGCAGGATTCTTCTTCAAGTTCGTGAAGATCATCATCCCGCTTTCGTCGCCAGGGCTAGCGGCAACAGCTCTCATCTGCTTCATCTTCAGCTGGAACGAGCTGCTTTTCGCGAACGCGCTGACCAGCGTCTCGGCCGGCACCGCACCGGTTTTCCTCACCAGCTTCGTCACCAGTGAGGGTCTCTTCCTGGCGAAGGTGTGCGCTGCGTCGGTGGCGATCTCCCTTCCCGTACTCATCGCCGGGTTCGCCGCGCAGGACAAGCTCGTTCAGGGCCTGTCGCTGGGCGCAGTCAAGTGAACCTCCCGCACACCGAAAGGCACGAACACATGATCACCGACCCTACGATGCGCGCAAGTTTCCTGTACGGGCAAGGTCGAATCGGCGTGGAGACGATCGCGAAGCCGGCACCCCGGCACGGACAAGTCCTGATAAGGATCTCCTCCGTCGGAGTGTGCGGATCGGACATGCACTATTACCATCACGGCGCGATCGGACACCACGTCGTCCGGGAACCGATGATCCTCGGCCACGAGGCGGCGGGAGTCGTCGAAGACGTCGGCGCCGGCGTATCTCAATCCTGGGTCGGCAAACGGGTTGCGATCGAGCCAGGAGTTCCCGACGGCACCTGCAGCTACTGCCGGGCGGGCAAGTACAACCTGTGCCCCAACATGGTGTTCTTCGCCACTCCGCCCGTCCACGGTGCATTCGCCGAATACATCGCGCATCCGGTCGATTTCGTCTATGAGCTTCCCGACAACGTCTCTGATGACGCCGGCGGTTTGATCGAGCCCCTTTCGGTCGGGATCTGGGCACTGAGACAGGCGGCTGTGCAACCCGGGGGCAGCGTGTTCATCGCGGGCGCTGGACCCGTGGGGATCATGGCCGCGCAGGTGGCACGCGCGACAGGACTGACCGAGATCATCGTCTCCGATGTCTCCGAATTCCGGCGCGATGCAGCGCTTCGCTTCGGTGCGACCCACGTCGTCGATCCGCTGACGGACGACCTCGCCGACATCGCCGTCGACGCCTTCATCGACTGCTCAGGAGCCCAGTCCGCCATCAGTTCCGGAATCGCGGGAACCAAGCCGGGCGGTTCTGCCATCCTGGTCGGAATGGGCGGGGAATCCATCAGCCTGCCGCTGAGTCTCGTGCAGGACCGCGAGCTCGTGATCAAGGGCATCTTCCGTTACGCGAACACCTGGCCGACCGGTATCGAAATGGCTGCCACAGGCCTCATCGATCTGGACGGCATGGTCACCGGTCATTTCAGCCTCGATGAGGTGGAACAAGCCTTGAACCCTGACCCGACCGGCACGCGCATCAAAGCGATCGTCCGGCCGTGACCGCGAAACATCTGGCGACGGTCACCCCGCCACTGAAGAGCAGCTAGGAGTTGACGATTGAGCATTCTCGTTATCGGCGAATCGCTTATCGATCGCGTCGTCGCCGACGGTGAAAACACCCGGTCCTCGTCCGGCGGAAGCCCGATGAATGTGGCCGTCGGACTCTCCCGGCTGGGTCACGAGGTCACCTTCGCCACTCAGATCGGTGAAGACGCCGACGGTGAGATGATCGTCGACTGTCTTGGGCGTGAGACTCTCACCGTGATCAACGAGCCAGGAGAGCGGACGAGCCGAGCTCATGCCACCGTGAAGCGTGACGGTTCAGCCGACTACCGATTCGACATCACGTGGGATCTCAGGCTGGACCGGCTCCACAGCCGGGCGGCCTTGAGGACTGCCGGAATAGTCCATACGGGGTCCCTCGGAGCGCATTTTCCTCCCGGTGGCAGCCAGGTGCTGCGCGAGGTGATGGCCCGAGCCGGCCGATCTGTCATCAGCTACGATCCCAACTGCCGACCGTCGATCCTGGCCGACCGGGCAGCGACACGGTATGAGGCCGAGCAGTTCGCTTCGGTGAGCGATGTTGTGAAGGCCAGCGACGAGGATCTGCGGTGGCTGTACCCGGACAGCTCGCTCGGGGACGTGCTCGAGCAGTGGATCCGGGCGGGCGTCGGTCTGATGGTCATAACGCGCGGCAGTGACAACGCTCTTGCCGGGACGGCGTCGGGAATCCGGCTGAGTTCGGCGTCCGATCGTGTCGAAGTCCTCGACACGATCGGCGCGGGAGATTCCTATATGGCGGCGCTCCTCAGCGAGCTGCAGCTGTTGGGAGTCCGCGGCCCGACTGGCCGGTCCGCCCTGGACGCGCTGTCTCGGGACGAATTGGCCACTGTCATGACGAGAGCCGCTGCCGCTGCGGCCATCACCTGCTCACGGGCCGGTGCGAACCCGCCGAGCCGAGCGGAGCTCGACTCGTACATCGCAGATTCACCTCAGCCTTGATCGGACTCGGGCGCGTGCACTAGATGGATTGCCGGTAGCCGAAGAACTCGTGGTCGTTGTTGTACCCGCCGAGGCCTCCTCCGAGTTCGGCGAAGTCCTCCACGAACTCGATGCCCTTGATCCACTTGACCATCTTGAAGCCGAGTTGTGTCTCGTTCCGGAGACGCAGGGGGGCGCCGTGACCGAACGATACCGCTGCACCGTTCATGTCGTAGGCGAGCATCGTCAATGCGTACCGCATCTGCTCGATGGGCTGGGCGTCGTAATAGATCCCACCGTCCGGCCCGGCCGCGAACGAGTAGAAGATCGCCCACTTCGCCTCAGGCTTCGGTCGCACCACGTCGAGGATGGTCGCCATGGAGACGCCACCCCATTTCGCAACGCCCGACCACCCCTGGATGCAGAAATGCTGCGTGATCTGCTCGTGGTACGGAAGGCCGCGCAACTGATCGAGGCTGAACTCGGTCGGGTTCTCAACGAGCCCGCTCACCACGAGCCGGTAGTCGGTGAAGTCGCCCGCTTCGAGTTTCTTGTACTCGTCGGTCTCCGGGTACTTGCCGTTGTGCCAGAAGTAGGGCGAGATGTCCTTGTCGGTGTATCGCCCGGGTTTCGAATCGATGTGCTCGAAGAGCCGCTGCGCGGGCCCGATCAGTGCGAAGCCGACCTTCTGCACAACGCGCGGATGCCGGTAGGTGAATGGCGTGGCGGCGACCCATGCCACGATGACCACGACCATCGACGCCGCGAAGATCCAGAACCCCAGCCAGGACTCGGTGTCCTGCGAGGCATACATGTGGTTGAGGTTGCGCAGCGCTCCGGTGGTGAGCACCAATGCCACGTGCACCACGATGAAGATCACGAACCAGCACAGCACCAGGAAGTGCAACGATCGGGCGACCTGGATGCTGAAGATCGAGCTGATCGCCCGGAAGCGGGTCGAGAGCGCCGGCGACATCCCGAGCCCGGTGATGAGCGCGGCAGGGGCGGCGATGAACACGGTGACGAAGTAGGCGATCAGCTGCAAGCTGTTGTAGTTCGACCAGCCTGACTCTGTCGGCCAGTCGAGCGAGAGGTACTGGATCGCGACCGAGATGGCGTTGGGGATGACGTCCCAGTGCAGTGGGACCAGGCGTAGCCACTGCCCGGTCGTGAAGATCAGGACATAGAAGACGATTCCGTTGAGCAGCCAGAGAGTGTCGATTCCGAGGTGCCACCATCGCGCAAGCCCGATGGAATGCCGCCGGCCGGGGAGGCCGACGCCGTTGGGCAGCGTGATGGAGTCTGCCTTGGCCGTATAGAGCGGGTCCGTCGGCACGGGCTTCTGCATGCGGAACCAGTCCTTGCCGGGCGTCGAGTGCCTGGTCCAGTAGAGCCTGGGGTGATCGGACAGGATCGTCACTCCTGAGCGAATGATGAAGACCATGAAGAACAGGTTGAGGAAGTGTTGCCAGCCCAGCCACGCAGGAAGGCCGACCGGAGCATCCGCCGGCAGTTCGGACATCCCCGGGAACCGCTGCATGAAGTCCTGTACGGCGGGAATCTCCCGGATGCCCTTGGCAACGGCGATGCCGACGATCAGCAGCAGAACGCCGATCGGGATCAGCCAGAGAAGATTGAACCATTTGCTGGTTCCGACGCGTACTCGCGGTGCGACTCCGTACTGCGCGGGCACCCCACCTGCCCAGTCCTCATCGACCACCGTGTAATGCCGGCTGTCGAGTTCGTCCCGGAAGCTCTTGTGAGAGCCTCCGGCTCCGATGTCCGGGGCGGGAGAGAACCGGTCTCCAGGTGAAGGCTCCATATTCGGGAGCCTAGTCAGCCCGAGCCGGGTGTCGAATAGGGCCTAACGACCCTATTCGCTGCGGCCGAAAGCCGATCTATCGCGCGAAGTGCGGCAGCATCCGCGCCCCGATGGCCAGGAGTGCCACGATGCCGATCTGCACATACTCCACAACGGAGAAGGCCGTGACGATGCTGGCCGGAGCGAGGGCGATGTAGAGGCTCCCCAGCGTCGCGACACCCAGCGCGAGCCCGCTCTGCTGCACGGTGATCAGGACTCCGCTGCCGATTCCGCCGAGATGGGTCGGGACATCTGCGAGGACACTGCGGAACAGCCCGGCGAAGAGCATCGACTGCCCGGCACCGACCAGAGCAAGCGGTGCCGCCATGCCCCAGAGGCTGACCTGAGGCCAGCCCCAGGCGAGCACCGCCACGAGAGACGCGAGCCCGGCCAGCTGAACGACGGCTCCGCCCGTCAAGGTCGCCCGCCCGAAACGAGTGATGAGTTTCGGGGCCACCAGGGAGCCCGCCAGGAACAGCAACGCCATCGGAAGAATCGCCAGGCCGCTGTGCAGCGCATCCTGGTGCAGGCCGTTCTGGACGGTCAGGGAGAACACGAACATGAACGCACCGAATCCGATACTGAAGGCGAATACCATCAGCAATCCGCGCGACATCGACGGCAGCCGCAGCAGCGAGGGAGGCAGTAGGGGAACCCTTCCAGCGGCCTCGGCCCGCCGCTCGACGACGTAGGTCGCGATGCCGAGCACGACGGCCAGAGCGATCAGCGCCCCGGTCCACCAGGGCCAACCCACGGTTCCGCCCTCGGCGAGCGGAACGAGCAATGCCGTCAGAGTGGCCGCGATGAGCACCGTGCCAGGGACGTCGACGGTGAGTGGATGCGCCGATCTCGTCGCCGGTACGACGCGAGCGGCACACAGGAGCACGAGCAGTCCGATCGGGACGTTCACCAGGAAGATCGGCCTCCACCCGGTACCGGCGATGTTCGCGCTGACCAGCAGCCCGCCGACCAGCTGACCGACGACTGCGGCGATCCCGGAGGTGGCGCCGTACAGGGCCAAGGCGCGAGACTTCCGTTCACCCTCCAAGGTGTGGTGGAAGGTCGCCAGAACCTGCGGGATCAGCAGCGCCGCGCATCCACCCTGCAGGACCCGCGCGCCAATCAGTACTCCCGCTGTCGGCGCCAGTCCGCACGCCAGCGAGGCAACCACGAACCCGATCAGCGACGCGAGGAAAAGACGGCGACGGCCGAAACGGTCGCCGAGACGTCCACCCAGGACCAGCAATGACGCGTAGGCGACGCCATATCCGGCGATCACCAACTCGAGCGAGGCGGGCGTCGAGTGCAAGCTCGCATCGATGCTGGGAAGGGCGACGTTGGTGATGAAGAAGTCCATGATCGGCAGGAAGGCGCCCACCAGGAGCGTCAAGACGCCGAGGGGGTGCAAGCCGCCGACGCGAGCTGTTGCGCTCGCCGATGCTCGTGAAGTGCTGAGTTCGATCGACTCCGTGGTCATAGCGCCTTCCTTACTTATCACAATATAATTATGAGATCAGGATGATGCTATCGACATAACTGGATGGCCGCAATGGGCTAGCGTGGAGTCGTGGAAACGCATGGGCGGGCTCAGTCGAGCGACACGGAAGAGAACTGGGCCGAGTTGGCCGACCTCATCCTGATCATCGCGAGAGAGATTCAGTTCCGCGGCTATGCGAACAAGGAAGCCGTGGCGCTCTCCCCGTCAGAGGGAATGGTCATGCGATACCTTCACGACGCTGTCGACGCCTCCCCGAGCCGAGTCGCTGCTGCCACCGGCTTGCAGCGCACGAACCTGTCCACCGTTCTCCGCGGTCTCGAGCGAAAGCACCTGATCGAACGTCACGGTCGGGTCGACGATGCTCGCGCGGTCGTCATCCACCTCACGGATCTGGGCAGAACCAACTACGACCTCGTGCGGCACGAATGGGCCACTGTCGTCGCTGACGCCGCCCACGCCGACGCACGGGATCTCGACGCGTCCATCGCCCTCCTTCGCACGGTGAAGGACGGCCTCACCGCATTCCGGACACAAGACCCTCTGTAAAGCGGGAGTCCCTGCGGCGACGGACGGCGAGAGCGATCGTCGGGACCAGGGTGAGCGCGATGATGATCGCGCCGATGACGGACGGTCCGTGGATGCCGAGCGACGTGGAGAGCGTGGCCCCGGCGATCGGGGTGCTGATCGCGGTGCCGGCGTTGAAGGCGGAGACAGCGAGGGCGGATCCCATCGGTGCGGCGGGGCCGGCGTGATGGACGGCGAGATGGATGAGTACCCCGTTCGCGCTGAGTCCGAACAGCCCGAGGAGGACGACCAGGATCACCATCGGCGCCGGGGCGGCGGTCGTCACGGCGATGAGCGCGATGAGCACCGTGGACACGGCCGGGGTGAGGATGGTGACGAGGCCCGGGTGCGCGTCGCCGAATCGCCCGCCGAGGAGCGTGCCGGCGAAGGAGCCGATCCCGAATCCGGTGAGGACGAGCGGGACGAAGCGCGCGGGGAGGCCGGTCTGGTCGGTGAGGATCGGCGCGATGTAGGAGTACGCCGCGAGAACACCGCCGCTGGTGGTGAGGCAGGCGAGAAGCGCCAGCCAGAGCCGTCCGGAGCGCAGCCCATCCAGCGAGGAGCGGATCGGGCCGCTTCCCTGTGCGGGGGAGTCCTTGGGCAGGATCCACGCGATCAGGAGGCCGACCGCGGCAGCGGAGATGGCCAGCGCCCAGAAGGTTCCGCGCCACCCGGCCGCCTGGGCGATGAAGGCGCCGAGGGGGACACCGAGCACCGTCGCCAGCGCGCCGCCTGCGCCCACCACGCCCATGGCGCGCGCGCCCGATTCCGCGCCTGAGGCGCGCGTGGCGACGATCGCAGCCACGGCCCAGAACGCTCCGGTGGCCACGGCGGTGACGAAGCGGGCGGCCAGCAGCACGGTGAAGTCCGAGCTGAGGGCCACCAGGACGTGTCCGGCCACGAAGACCAGCAGCGCGAGGATGAGGGTGATCCGGTTCGACAGCCGCAGGGTCAGCAGCGTCATCAGCGGAGCGCCGATGATCATGCCGACGGCGAAGACCGTGATCAGGCTCCCGGCGTCCGCGAGCGACGTCTGCAGCGAGGCGGCCACCTCCGGCAGGATCCCGGCGATCACGAACTCCGTCGTCAGCATCAGGAACGTGCCTGAGGCGAGCACGTAGACCAGCAGCGGGAGACGGCCGGAGACGCGGGTCTCTCCGGGGGCGTCCATGATGAGGGCGGGCATGCAGTCTCCATCTCCGGCTGGTCGTGGGCAAGTCCAAGGAGATCACGGGATTCGCCGGGCAGGGAGGCCGCATCATTGGTGGTACTGGCGGTGACTCCCTCCGGCTGCCGGCGAAACTTAACATGCTGTTATGGACAATCCAGCGGAGGTCCGGGAGTTCCTCACCACCCGTCGCGCCCGGGTCACACCCGAGCAGGTCGGCCTGCCTGCCGGCACGAACCGGCGCGTGGCGGGCCTGCGCCGCAGCGAGGTCGCAACGCTCGCCGGGATGAGCGTGGAGTACTACACGCGGTTGGAGCGCGGCGCGATCAGCGGCGCATCCCCGCAGGTGCTCGACAGCCTCGCCAGAGCCCTCCTCCTCGACGATGCCGAGCGGGCGCATCTGTTCGACCTCGCCCACGCCGCGAGCCCGGTCGCCCGCCCACCGAAGCGGCGCAGCGCGACCGGCTGGAAGCCGCATCCCGGACTGCAGTGGGCGCTCGAAGCGGTGACCGCCGGGCCCGCGTTCGTCCGCAACGGACGGATGGATCTGCTGGCGGTGAACGCACTGGCGCGTGCGTTCTACACCGAGCTCTACGACGTGCCGGGGCAGAGTCCGAACATCGCCCGGCACATGTTCCTGGACCCGCGTGCGCTCGAGTTCTACCCGGACTGGGAGAGCTTCGCCGACATCGCCGTCGCGATCCTCCGCACCGAGGCCACCCGGGACCGGCACAACAAAGAGCTGCACGACCTGATCGGGGAGCTCTCCACCCGCAGCGCCGACTTCCGTACCCGGTGGGGCGCCCACAACGTCCGCCATCACGGCTCCGGCTTCAAGTCCTTCCACCATCCCGTCGTCGGAGACCTGACCCTCGCCTACGAGGGAATGCAGCTGGAGGCCGACCCCGGTCTGACCGTGACGATCTACACCGCCGAGCCCAGCTCGGCCTCCGAGGACACCATGCGGCTGCTCGCGTCCTGGGCCGCCAGCGAGCCGACGACAAGCGCGACAAGCCCGACGAGCGCGACGAGCGCGACGCGAGAGGAACAGAGATGACCGCGGACGACTTCGACCAGCCCTTCGCACTCGGCGAGAAGAACGACGCCTACGCCGAGTACTTCATCGGCCAGAGCTACCTCGCCCCGATCGCCGGAGGTGCCGTCCCCGTCATCAACGTCTCCTTCGAGCCGGGATGCCGCAACAACTGGCACGTCCACCACGGCAGCGGCGGGGCCGGCGACCAGATCCTGCTGTGCACGGCCGGAAGCGGCTGGTATCAGGCCGAGGGCCAGGATCCCGTCAGCATGGAGCCGGGAACGGCGATCCACGTCCGCGCCGGCACGAAGCACTGGCACGGCGCGAAGGCGGGCTCCTGGTTCTCGCACCTCGCCTTCATCACGCCGGGAGCCGACGTGAGCAACGAATGGCTCGAGCCGGTCACCGACGAGGTGTACGGCGCGCTGCCGGGCTAGCGTCCGCCGCGGGCCTTACCATCGCTCCGTGACCAGCGAGGAACCGGAACGTGTCCAGCCTGCGCGGTGACCACGCGCGGAAGCTCACGCAGGAGCGCTGGCAGCGCCTCACTGAATGGCCGCTCGTCCTCGCAGCGCTCGCCTTCCTCATCGCGTACGCCTGGAGCGTTCTCGGGGACATCCCCAGCGCGAAAGACCAGGTGCAAGAAGCGGTCATGTGGGCGGCTTGGATCATGTTCGCGATCGACTACGTCGTGAACCTCTCCCTGGCTTCGCACCGCTGGCGCTGGTTCTGGACACACCTGCTCGACCTCTTCATCGTGATCCTACCGGTGCTGCGGCCTCTTCGTCTGCTCCGGCTCCTCGCGATGGTCCGCCTGTTCCACAGGTTCGCGGGGTCCGCGTTCCGCGGCCGGGTCCTGCTCTACGTGGGAAGCTACGGGACCGTGATCGTCGTCATGGCCGCTCTGGCGGTTCTGGATGTGGAACAGAACGTCGCGAGCTCGCCAATCCACACCTTCGGGCAGGCCCTCTGGTGGGCCTGCGTCACCATCACCACCGTCGGGTACGGCGATATCGTCCCGATCACCCTCACCGGCAGGCTCATCGCGGTCGCACTCATGCTCGGCGGGATCGGCATCATCGCCACGGTCGCCGCCGCCCTCTCCTCGTGGCTGGTGCAGAACGTCGGTGCACGCGAGGCCCGCCAGGAGAACGTCACGCGCCAGCACATCGAGGAGCTCCGTCGCGACATCGCCGAACTGAAAGAGCTTCTCGAGCGAAAGGCCGGTGTGGCCGGCACATCCGAGATCGACCCGTGAGGCGGGAGGAGACTCGAACGGATCGGGTTCGAATCTCCTTCAGCGCTGCCATTCGAAGGAGACTCGACGCTCGATGTCCTTCGAATCCCCGGCCCCGATGGCCGAATGGCGAGTGCTGCAGCTCGGAACCTCTGCGGTTGCTCGCGCCGCCGCACACGTTCCGAACAGGCGCATTCGGCCCTCGGGCGCACGGTATCTTTGACGTGGATTATCGGTAACGGACTCGCCCCAGGGGGACGGATGGTTTTACCCCGGAGCCACGGGCCGCGGCGGCCGACGATCTACGACGTCGCCAAGCTGGCCGGCGTGTCTCACCAGGCCGTCTCGCGCCAGCTCCGCGGGCTCTCGGGGGTGAGCCCCGCGACGGGTGCCCGCATCGAGGCGGCGGCCGTCGAGCTGGGTTACCGCCCGAACCAGGTGGCGCGGGCCCTTGCCACGAACAGCTCCCGCCGGATCGGCGCGCTGGTGTTCGACCTGGGGGAGGCGGGGCCGGCGAAGATCGTCGAGGGCGCGGCGGCCGCCGCTCGCGAGTCGGGATACGTGCTCGACTTCATCTCCGTCGAACAGAACGCTCCCGCATCCATCGACGCCGCCCTGAAGGTCCTGCTCGATCAGGACCTCGCCGGGATGTTCGCCGTCGGGCCGAGCGATGTGCTGAACGACCGGGTGCACCCCGATGCGTTCCCGATCCCGGTGTACTTCGAGTCGGAAGCCCTGGACTCGCCCACCGATGAACCGCTCTCGCTCAATGGCCGGGGAGCGGCGATCGCGATGGATGCGCTCATCCGCGCCGGGCATCGACGGATCGGCCACATCGCCGGACCGACCGCCTGGGCCTCCGCCGAGAACCGCGAGATCGCCTATCGGCGGATGGTGAGCGCGCGGGGCCTGCCGGAACTGCCTGTCAGCCGCGGCGACTGGTCGGCGCGCAGCGGGTACGAAGCGGGACTCGCCTGGCCGCTCGAGCTCGGGGCGACCGCCCTCTTCGTCGCCAACGACCAGATGGCCCTCGGAGCGCTGCGTGCACTGCACGAACGCGGGATCGCCATCCCGGGCGAGATGAGCGTCGTCGGGTTCGACGATATCCCCGAGGCGGAGTTCATGTGGCCTCCGCTGTCGACGGTCCGCCTGGACTTCGTGGATCAGGGCCGCCGGCGCCTCTTGGCCCTGATCGACGAGATCGAGGGTCGCACGCCGGCCCCGACCACGCACGTCGGCCGCATCGAGCTGATCGAGCGCGCCTCCATCGCCTCTCCTGCAGCCATTTTGTAGCTGAAGGCAACAAATATCGCCGAATCGCTTTACACGGGCGGTCGCGGCCCTCTAGCATCGTCGATTGCCGGTTACTTTACCGGTAAAGAGAATTCACGCCGATGCCGGGCGCAACCCGGCGGATGGCGTTGACTGCGGTTCAGCACCGCAGCATTACGAGGAGGTAATGACAGTGAAGAAGCCCCGTGTAGGTGCCTTCGCCGCGATCGCGGTGGCAGCGGCGCTCGCCCTGACCGGATGCACGGCACCCGGCTCCGGCAACGGAAACAGCAAGGTGACCCTGACCTATTGGGGCTGGGCGCCGAACATGAAGCAGATCGTCGGGAAGTGGAACGCGTCGCATCCCGACATCCAGGTGAAGTACACCGAAGCCGCGGGCGCGGGCGACCTCCCGCCGAAGCTGCTCTCGGCGGAACGGGCCGGGAACGGACCGGACCTCGCCCAGGCGGAGTACCAGAAGCTGCCGTCGCTGGTGGTCGGCGGGGTGGTGCGCGACATCACCAAGAACGTCGCGAGCTTCCGAGGCGAGTTCACGGACGCGACCTGGGGACTCACCTCGCTGAATGGAGCGGTCTACGGAGTGCCGCAGGACGTCGGGCCTCTGATGATGTTCTATCGCACCGACCTGTTCGCGAAGTACGGCATCACAGCGCCCAAGACCTGGGACGAGTTCGCTGCCGACGCGCAGAAGGTGCACGCCGCCGATCCCTCCGTCTATCTCGGAACGCTTCCGCAGGACGCCGCGACCTTCACCGGCTACGTGCAGCAGGCCGGCGGCAACTGGTGGACCGCCGACGGCGAGAAGTGGAAGGTCGGCATCAACGACCCCGCCTCGGTCGCGGTCGGCGCCTACTGGCAGAAGCTCGCGGAGGCGAAGGTGCTGTACGACAAGCCCTACCTCACCCCCGAGTGGAACAAGCTCGTCTCCGACGACAAGATGCTCACCTGGTCGGCCGGCGTCTGGGCGCCCGGCGTCATCGAGAACGCGGCGGCGACCACCGCGGGCAAGTGGGCCGCCGCTCCCCTGCCGCAGTGGAAGGCGGGCGACGCGAAGGTGGGGTTCATGGGAGGCTCCGCCGTCATCGTGACCAAGTCCTCGCAGCACGCCGAGCAGGCCACGAAGTTCCTCGAATGGTTGAACGGCGGCGCGGAGGGCTCGGGTCTGCTGGCGTCCGTGGCCAACATCTATCCCGCATCCATCGCCGGACAGAAGTCACTGACCTCGGCGAAGGTCCCCTCGCTCGTGTCCGGGCAGGCGGACTTCTACACCGTGGCTGCGAAAGTCTCGTCGGACACCGCGAAGGTGACCTGGGGGCCGAATGTGCAGCTCGCGTTCGATGCCTTCTCGGACGACCTCCAGTCGGCGCTGAGCAGCGGCAAGACCTACGCGGACGCGCTCGACAAGGTGCAGGACAGCACGGTCGCCGACCTCAAGAAGAACGGCTTCACTGTCGAGAAGTGAGCCGATTCACCCACTGGGGCGCCGGCCGATCTGGTGCGGCCGGCGCCCCGCCCGTTGTGCGAAGGATCGAGTCCCCATCATGTCCACCATCACGAGAACCCGCCCCATCGAACGGCGGCAGAGTGCGCCGCCCGCATCCCGGCGCAGGCTTCGGCCGCGCATGGCGCCGTGGGTGTTCCTGGCACCGGCGCTGGTGCTGTTCACCCTCTTCCTGCTCCTGCCGATCGGCTACGCCCTCTACCTCAGCCTGACCTCGTTGAAGGTCGTCGCCGGGGGCGCGTTCGGCCAACGCCAGCTGGTGTTCGTCGGACTCGACAACTACATCGCCACCCTGACCGATCCCGAGCTCGTGGCCTCCCTCGGTCGCCTGGCGCTCTTCGGGCTGATCGCGGTGCCGATCACGCTCGGCGGCGCGCTCCTGCTGGCGCTGCTGCTCGACCTTCCGCGCATCCGCTTCGGGCGGTTCTCGCGGACGGCGATCTTCCTGCCCTATGCGGTCCCCGGCGTCATCGCCACGCTGCTGTGGGGGTTCCTCTACCTGCCGAGCACGAGTCCGTTCAGCTCGATCACGCGGGCGCTGGGATGGGGGAGCATCGACTTCCTCGGCCTTCCCGGCCTTTATGGCTCGTTGGCGAACATCGCGATCTGGGGCGGCCTCGGCTTCAACATGATCGTGATGTACACGGCCCTCCGCTCCATCCCGAACGACGTCTACGAAGCCGCCAGGATCGACGGGGCGAACGAGTGGCAGATCGCGGCGAAGATCAAGATCCCGCTGATGGCGCCGGCGCTCGTGCTCACCACGTTGTTCTCGCTCATAGCCACTCTCCAGGCCTACGGCGAACCGCAGACACTGAAGACGCTGACCAACACGATCTCCTCGACCTGGTTCCCCTTGATGAAGGTGTACCGCGACGCGTTCGGAAGCGACGACGTCGCCGGGGCGGCCGCCACCTCGGTGGTCCTCGCCGTCGGCACCCTCATCGTCTCCCTCGTCCTTCTGAGGGTCCTGCAGCGCCGGGCCTTCGGCGAAGAAAGGTGACGGCCACCGTGACCACCACCGCTGTCCGCAGCACCGTCCCGACCGTTCGCGTCCCTCAGCGTGCGCGGGTCGTCCCGACCCTGATCCTGCTCCTCGGAGCCATCTACTGCCTCGTGCCCGTCGTCTGGGTGATCGTGGCGTCCACCAAGTCCCGGGCCGAGCTCTTCGGCGGCCTGCCGTTCGCCGTCGGCACGGGGTTCATCGACAACCTCGTGAACCTCTCCGCCTACAACAACGGCGAGTTCTGGCAGTGGGCCGGCAACAGCCTGCTCTACGCGGGCGGTGGAGCGGCGATCTCGACCCTCATCTCGGCAGCGGCCGGATACGCGCTGGCGAAGTACCGCTTCCGCGGCCGGGAGTTCGTCTTCGCGATGATCCTCGCCGGCGTGATGCTGCCGCAGATCACGCTCGCCATCCCGCAGTATCTGCTGATCTCGCAGGTCGGGCTGGCCAACACCTACTGGTCAGTACTCCTGCCGACGCTGATCAACCCCTTCGGCATCTACCTGGCGCGGATCTACGCGCAGAGCGCGGTCGCCGACGAGATGATCGAGGCGGCGCGGATCGACGGAGCCAGCGAGTTCCGCATCTTCCGGCAGGTGGCGTTCCCCGTACTGATGCCGGGACTCGTCACCGTCTTCATGCTGCAGTTCATCGGGATCTGGAACAACTTCCTCCTGCCGTTCATCATGCTCTCCGACGACAGCAAGTTCCCGCTGACGACCGGCCTCTACCTCCTCCTGAATCAGGGCACCGGCCAGCCGGCGCTCTACACGCTCGCGATCATGGGCGCCTTGCTGTCCACGATCCCGCTCGTGGCGCTGATGCTGTTCCTGCAGCGCTTCTGGAAGCTCGACCTGATCAGCGGCTCCCTCAAGGGCTGACCGCTCCACTCCTCACCGCGAAAGACTTCGAATGCGCATCACCAGCAACGCCGCCGACCGCCCGGGCACCGTGTTCACTGTTCCCCCGGAGGGCTTCCTCTTCGGCGGCGACTACAACCCCGAACAGTGGCCTGAGGAGGTCTGGCTCGAGGATGCTCGGCTCATGCGCGAGGCCGGCGTCAACCTGGTCTCGCTCGGCGTCTTCGCGTGGGGCAACCTCGAGCGCGCGGACGGCGAGTTCGACTTCGACTGGCTCGAGCGGTCGATGGACATCCTCCACGACCACGGCGTGGCCGTGAACCTGGCCACCCCCACCGCGGCCCCGCCCGCCTGGCTTATCCAGGCGCATCCCGAGGTGATGACCGTGAACGCGGACGGCGTACGCACCGGACAGGGCGGACGGCTCGGCTGGGCGCCGAGCAGCGCGACCTTCCGCCGGTACGCGCTGCGGATGGTCGACCGGCTCGCCCGCGCGTTCGCCGATCACCCGGCGCTCGCGATGTGGCACGTGAGCAACGAGCTCGGCAACGAGAACATCTACGACTTCGGCCCGGAGACGGCGGAGGCGTTCCGCGCGTGGCTGCGCGTCCGTTACGGGCAGGTCGAAGCGCTCAACGAGGCATGGGTCACCGCGTTCTGGGGGCACACCGTCGCGGATTTCGCGCAGGTCGAGCCGCCGCGGACCGCGCGCACCCACCACAGCCCCGGTCTCCTCCTCGACTGGGACCGCTTCACCTCGGACGCGCTCCTCGGGCACCTGATCGCCGAGCGGGATGTGCTGCGCGCCATCACGCCGGCCATCCCGATCACCACGAACTTCATGATCATGCGCACCGGCAACGTGCAGGACTACGCGCGCTGGGCCGAGGAGGTGGATGTCGTCTCCAACGACCACTACACGATCGTCTCCGACCCGCACAGCCACGAGGAGCTCGCCTTCAGCGCCGACCGCACCAGAGGGGTGGCCGGCGGGGCGCCCTGGATGCTGATGGAGCACTCCACCAGCGCCGTCAACTGGCAGCACCCGAACGCCGCGAAGGTCCCGGGGGAGCTCATCCGCAACAGCATCTCCCATGTCGCCCATGGCGCCGACGCCGTGTGCTTCTTCCAGTGGCGGCAGTCCGTCGGAGGAGCCGAGCAGTTCCACTCGGGCATGATCCCGCACGCCGGAGTGGACTCGAAGACCTTCTCCGACGTCGGGAGGCTCGGCCGCATCCTTCGTCGCATCGGCGAGGTGGCCGGGAGCCGGGTCCGCCCGGGTGACGTCGCGCTGCTGTGGGATCAGGAGGCCGTCTGGGCGTATGGATCCACGCGGAAGCCGTCGAACGCTCTGACCTTCCACGACGTCCCACTCGCGCTGCACCGGGCGTTCAGCCGGCGGCACATCGGGGTGGACATCATCCCCTCCGTGTCCGACCTCACGGGGTACAGCGTCGTGGTCGTGCCGAACCTGTTCCTCGCGCGTGCCGAGCTCGCCGAACGGCTGCAGAGCTTCGTGTCCGCCGGCGGCCATGTGCTCGTCACCTACCTCTCGGGAATCGTCGATGAGCGGGATCAGGTGGTCCTCGGCGGATATCCCGGCGTCTTCCGCGACCTCCTCGGCGTGCGCGTCGACGAGCTGTATCCGCTCCCCGCCGGCGAGGAGGTGCGGGTGGAAGGACTGCCGCACTCGCCGCTCACGGCGCGCGACTGGTCGGAGCACGTCGAGACGACCACCGCGGTGGCCATCGCCCGGTATGCCGACGGCCCGCTGCACGATGCGCCGGCCATCACCCGGCGCCGGGTGGGCGACGGAACGGCGACGTACGTCTCGACCCGGCTGGACGACCTCGGGATGCAGTCCCTCGCCGACGACCTCATCCGCGTCTCCGACCTCCAGCCCCTCGTGGCCGAGGCTCCGCCGTTCGTCGAGCTGACGGTCCGGGAGACGGACGCGGCCTCCTATGCGTTCCTCATCAACCACGGAACGGTCGAGGCGCAGGTCGAACTCGACGGCACCGATCTGGTGACCGGAGGCGAGTTCGGCTGCAACCTGCCCGCCGGAGATGTCGCCATCGTGCGCCTGCGCTGACCTCAGCCGGCGGCGATCCCGGTCGATACGGGCCTGCGCCGACCGCCGGTCAGGCGTGGTTGCGTCCTTTCCTCACAGTCGGAACCTCCGGCGAGCGATGACCACGGCAACGAGCGCGGTGCCGAGGAGCACAAGCACTTCCGCAATCCACAGGAGCGGCGTGATGGCCATCCCAGTGTCGGCGAGCTGACCGCCCGGCGGGACGGTGGCGCTCGGAGGTTGAACGGAGACGGCCGGAAGGGGGCTCGCGGCAGGAGCGCCGGAAATCGTGACCGTGGAGGCGTTCGAGTCGATCGGGGTGGTTGAGCCCGGTGGCGATGCGCTGGCGACCGCTGTATTCGTCAGCCCGGCGGCGACGTCGGCTTCGGTCACGATGTACGTCGCTGTGCAGCTCTCGGCGGCCGCGGGTGCGAGCGTCAGGCTCGGACAGGCCGCTGCGGGAATCGCGCCCGTGCCGCTGAAGCTCGTCTCGCTCACCGTGATGTCGGAGAGCGTCACATTGCCCGCGTTGGTGATCGCGAAGGTGTAGGTGATGATCTCTCCGGCCAGCCCGAGCTTCGTCGTGCTTGCGCTCTTGAGAAGCGTCACTGCCGGTGTCTGGTCGACCGGCACGGTGGCCGTCGACGCCCGCGATGTGATCGCCCCGCCGGTGGGCGGCGTTCCGGTCGCGGTGGCCGAATCCTGGATCTCGCCGTGGTCGAGGTCGGCCTGGGTCACGGCATAGGTTGCGGTGAAGGTGGCCGTCTGGTTCGGCGCCAGGGTCGTGGATGCGCCCGAGCAGGCGCCGGCGGGGCTGCTCAGAGCCTGGCAGGCCGGAGGCGAGGTCAACGCGCCCGCGGGCGCCAGCTGGGCGTCATCCACGAAGACATCGGTCAGGGGAACCGCGGTGGTGTTGGTCACCGCAAAGCTGTAGGTGACCAGCTGTCCGACGGCGCTGACCGGTGTGGCCGGGGAGGCGACGGTCTTCACGATCACCGGGGCGGTGTCGTCCGCTTGCAGGCCGGTGCGTGAGGACTCGGCCGGGGTCATCGCGGTCGTGCCGGCGAGAGCCGTCGTGCCCACGGTGTTCCACGCGACGTTGCCTGGCGTGGTCGTCGGGGTCGAGACCGTGTACGGGATGGAGAAGCTGTCGGGGCCGGCTCCTCCGGAGACGTCGATGGTTCCGGCGTAGGCGAACTCCAGCGCCGTGACCGAGGACAGCGGCGAGGGTGGGGTCGTGCTCCAGTCGTTCACACAGCCCGGGTTGACGGCCAGCACCTCCGGCCGGCAGGGGTTCGTCGCCGTCGAATACGACACCGTCACACCCGACGGCACCGTCCCGACTCCGGTGAGCGTCACGGCGAATTGCGAGCCGCGTGGGGACGCCGAGGTCGCGAAGGTATCGCCGACGGCGGGCAGCACGTCGTAGATCACGGGATCGGTCAGGTCCGACTGGCCCGTGTTGGTGAAAGTGAGGTCGTACGTGGCGGTTCCGCTGGTCGGGCTCACATTCCCGATGCCGCCGGCTGGCACCGGTGCGGCATCCAGATTTCCTTGCACCGTCTTATCCACCGAGAATGCGGGGTTGACGGGCGCGACCGTCAGCGGGAAGGACCCGCCGCAGTAATTGCCGGACAGGGGCGCGCCAGTGAAATCGAGGTCGGAGTCGGCCGTCGGGTTCGACGGCGGAGTGATGCTGGTGCCGCTGTCGCACCCGGCGATCGGAACGCCATAGCCGGCGGTGATGTCGTTCTGGTACGTGCCGGCGCAACCGACGCCCAGGTCGACCTGGAGGTGGCTGCTGACACCGAGCAGGTAGTCGCCCGGCTGAGGGACGATGTTCGCCGGGATCACCCATTCGTACAGCGTTCGGCCGGTGCCGTTGAAGTCGGGGGTCACAGTCGCCGCCTGGGACGGGGCGGTGAGCACCGAGCCCACCGTGCCGTTGGTGGGAGTGAAGCTCCACGATTGCGTGACGCCACTCGTGACGGTCGCTCCGGCCGGAGCGAGGTAGTCGACGTAGATCGGCTGCGAGGGAGCGGCCGCGATCTCGAGGTTGTTGTACGGGTTGATGGTCTCCGTGCACGTCCCGGTCCCGTTGTAGCCGCCGTTGATCCCGGGAGCGAACACCGTTCCGGACGGCTCTGCGGCGCTGACGACCATGACGCTCGCGTTCGCCCTCTCGGTCGGCGCCAGCGGCGTGCTCGAGCCGGCCACGAAGGCGTCGGCCGTGGCCGTGTTCGTCAGCAGGGATGTGGTGGCCACCGTCGGCGCCGCGTAGCCCTTGACCACGAACTGCATCGTCGTGGCCGAGTTGCTGCCCTCCTCAGGGAACTGCGGGATGTCGATTTCTGCCGCAGCCGGGGATGTCGGGATCACCCAGCCGGTTCCCGCTGTGAACGGGATGCTCGACGTGCTGCCATCGGTGTGCACGACTGTGATCGAGTCGGAAACGGCCGGGGTGAACCCGCTCGAGGTGATCACCGTCGGGATGAAGGCCGGTTCCGCGCAGAAGGGACCGCCCGGCGGCTGGGAGGAGTACACGCCACCGGCGAAGTCAGCCAGACACGGCACCGGGTCCTGGACGGCGAAGTCCACTCCGGCGCTGGTCCCCACGGTGGTCAAAGTGATCGGGTACTGGACGGACTGCCCGCTGCGGTTCCAGTCCCCGGGATACGTGTATTGGTACGTCCCTCCATTGAAGGTGTAGAACCCTGCGCTCGGCAGAGTCTGGCCCTTGCCGACCTTGCCGAGAAAGGGGTTGGGAACCGGCGACACCACCGAGGTGGTCCGCGTGGAGGATTGGCTGCCGGTCGTTCCGTCGAGGTACGTCCACGACGCACTCGCGGTGTTGACGATGGCGTCGCCCGGCGCGTCGGGCACGCCGGCGATCGAAGCCGTTCCAGTGACATAGATGTCCCAGCCCTGGGCGGAGCCGATCTGACAGGTCGTGCCGCCCGGGTCCGAGTAGGAGAAGGTGCGGGTGGGCCCGTCGTAGGCGATGGTCCCGGGCGGCGTCCCGCCGACGTCGTTGTTGTTGACGTCGCGGAGCGAGGTCGTGAAGCTCTGATAGGTGAAGTTCGCCGGGAGGGCGTCGGTGAAGGCGTAGGCCGATGTCCCGAGCGACCCCGGCCCTCCGCATTGGATGTTCAACTGGTATCTGAGCTGGGCCCCCGTACCGACTTGCACCGGGCCGTTCTTGACGATGCCGGCCCTCTTGGCAGCCGTCACGGTGAGGGTGGAGGGGCTTCCGGTAGCGGAGGCGAAGCCGCTGCCATCGATCGTCGGTGTGAGGGTCGCGACGGTTCCGTCCAGGGTCGTGTAATACGGGGCTGTAACCGCGATCGTGCACTGCGAGGTACCGGTCGGGACGTCCCCGTAGGCGTAGGTCACGGTGCCGGGCGAGACGGTCTTCGTCACCGTCGCGCAC
>NZ_JBNDHX010000036.1:0-31018 GCF_056755275.1 Leifsonia sp. HAY1-4F | reverse complement strand
CATCGGTAGGGCGACGATCACGCGCGCCGGCGCAGATGTCACCTTGATCGGGTACTCCCGGATGGCGCATGTGGCTTCTATCGTGGCGGAGCAACTCGCAGCATCGGACGGTCTTGACATCGAAGTGATCGACCTTCGCAGCCTTCGCCCCCTTGACCGCACGACACTTATCGAGTCAGTGAAGAAGACACATGCCGCCGTGGTGCTCGAGGATGACTGGCTCACCTACGGCATCGGTGCCGAGATCGCGGCGACGATCTCCGATGGCGCATTCGACTACCTGGATACACCGGTGCGACGCGTAGCGATGGCAGAGGTGCCGCTGCCGTATTCCAAACCGTTGGAGACAGCGGCACTTCCATCCGTCGATGACGCAATCAGCGCCATCCGTCAGACGCTCGACTCGGTCGGGCATTCCTCCCACCAGGCCGGGGCTCACTAATGATCCAGATCACCATGCCACGCCTCTCCGACACCATGGAAGACGGCGCGATCTCCGTGTGGCGCAAGCAGCCCGGCGACCCGGTCGCGGTCGGGGACATCCTCGTTGAGATCGAAACCGACAAGGCAACGATGGAATACGAGGCGTACGAGGCAGGGACACTGTCGAAGATTCTCGTGGCCGAGGGGGAGAACGTATCCATCGGCACTCCGATCGCGTTGCTCGAGCCGGAGACAGCAGCGCCTGAAGTATCTGCCCAGGCGCCGTTTGTGCTGGCCGCACCGGACTCGACGTCGATTGCAGGGGCACCGCCGATAGAAGAAACGGCCATCCCTCGGACGGTCCCGGCCGCACGCAATGCGGCGTTCGACCTTCCGGAGGCTGTCGAACGCCGGTTCGCCTCGCCATTGGTGCGAAAACTTGCCCGCGAGCACAACCTGGACTTGTCGAGGGTCAATGGAAGTGGCCCGGGTGGTCGCATAATTCGCGCCGACATTGAGCACCTACTGGACGTAGATTCATCCGCGCCTTCCACGCTCGGGTCCGCGAAATCCTCAGTCAAAACCGAGCCCGACGCGCGTCGCGATTCCGAGGCAATCCCAATGAGCCAGACACGCCGAGTTATCGCACGCCGGCTGAGCGAGAGCGCCCACACCGTCCCGCATTTCATGGTGACCGCGGCGGCAGACGTCGAAGCCCTCATGGTGCTGCGCGCGGATATCAACCGGCAACTGGCTACGGCAGACCGACCGAAGGTAAGCGTGAACGACCTCGTGGTTCGGGCATGCGCGCTCGCATTGCGCGCGCACCCGCTCGTGAACGCGTCGTACCAGGACGATGCGCCGGCGACGATGCTTGTACACCACCGTGTCAATGTGGGCGTGGCCATCGCATCCGAGAACGGGCTCGTAGTACCGGTCATCGAAGACGCCGACCAGAAGACCGTGAGCGAGCTGGCCACCGAGACCAAGGAGCTGGTCCGTCTCGCCAATTCAAAAAGGCTAACGCCCGCGCAGATGTCTGGCGGCACGTTCAGCGTCAGCAACCTTGGAATGTTCGGGGTTAGGCAGTTCACGGCGATCATTAACCCGCCGGAGGCCGCCATTCTCGCGGTCGGCGGCGTGAAGCGAGAACCCGCCGTCGTCGATGACGACGTCGTGGCTCGCTACACCATGCGCTACACACTATCCGCAGACCATCGCATCATCGACGGGGCACTCGCCGCGCAGTTCCTGCAGACGCTGACGAACCTGCTCGAGAATCCGATCACGATCCTGGCCTAACACCAGCTGACCAAATAGACACAGCCGATGCTACGAGAAGGGAGCCGCGATGTCGCTGCTGGAGGAAACAGACGAACGGATGACGTCATCGTTGCCGGATCGACGGGCAGAGCGCGCAGTGGCAGAACTGCTCCTCGCTCTCGGCCAGGACCTCGAGGACCCCAACCTTGCGGAGACTCCTCGTCGCGTCGTCGCGTCGTACCGCGAGCTGCTCCGCAGGGAGCCTTTCACCATGACGGCCTTCCCCAACGACGCGGGCTACGACGAGTTGGTGCTCGTGCGCGACATCCCGTTCACCTCGCTTTGCGCCCACCACCTCCTTCCGTTCCGCGGTGTGGCCCATGTCGGCTACCTGCCGGCGTCTCGGCTGCTGGGGTTGTCCAAGCTCGCGCGGGTCGTCGACCATTTCGCACGAGGCCTGCAGCTACAGGAACGGTTGACCGTCGAGATCGCCGACTACCTCGACGGTGAACTCCTGCCCAACGGCGTCGGGGTCGTTCTCGAGGCCGAACACCTGTGCATGTCCATCCGCGGCGCGCTCGCACCGACCGCACGAACGCGCACCTCGCGCTTCACCGGCGCACTCGCGTCGCACGGCCGGGACCACTTCCTGACCGCGCTCCGCGACCGGAACTAGCACCAGAAAGAAGCAACACATATGCCCACCACGACGGAACCCTTCGTCATCGTCGGCGCCGCGCTGGCCGGCGCGACGGCCGCCAAGACGCTTCGCGAAGAAGGCTACGAAGGAGCCATCAGGCTCTTCGGAGCGGAAGAGCACCTCCCATACATCCGGCCGCCGCTGTCGAAAGGCTTCCTCGCGGGAGCCGACGACCGTGCATCCATCGACGTCCTCGACGCTGCCTGGTACCGAGATAACGACGTCGATCTGCGGCTGCGCACGCGGGTGGTGCGGCTGGACACGAATTCAGCATCGGTGGTGGATGAACGGGGCGAGGAGACTCGGTACGAGAGGCTTCTTCTTGCGACCGGTTCGCAGCCGCGCATTCTGACGATTCCGGGCTCGGATGCGCCGAACGTCCACTACCTGCGGACGGTGGATGACAGCATCCGGTTGCGCGAGGCGATCGTCGCCGGCGGGCGCAGGCTCGTCCTCATCGGGTCCGGCTGGATCGGGATGGAGGTGGCCGCGACCGCACGCACGCTCGGCAACGAGGTGACCATTCTCGAGCGCGATCCGATCCCTCTCGCCATCGCCCTCGGCGACGAACTCGGCACCTACTTCGCCGAGCTGCACCAGAGCCACGGGGTGCGGATCCGCACCCGGATGATCGTGGACGCGATCGAGACCAGCGACGGCGTCGCGACCGGCGTGCGTCTCGGCGACGGCGAGATCGTGCCCGCCGACCTGATCCTGATCGGGGTCGGCGCCGTCCCGCAGATCGGACTCGCAACGGACGCGGGCCTCCGCACGGGCAACGGCGTCGAGACCGACGAATCGCTGCGTACGAGCGACGCCCGGGTGTTTGCGGCCGGCGACATCGCGAACGCGTATCACCCGTTGGCGCAGCAGCGCCTGCGAAGCGAGCATTGGGCGAACGCGCTGACCGGCGGCGCGGTCGCAGCTCGGGCGATGCTGGGGCAGACCGCGGTGCACGACAGCCTCCCGTACTTCTACACCGACCAGTTCGACCTGGGCATGGGATACTCCGGTTTCGCACCACTGACGAAGGATGCGGACATCGTGTATCGCGGCGATCGGGCATCTGGGGCATTCATCGCGTTCTGGCTAGTCGGGTCGCGCGTCGTCGCCGGCATGAACGTGAACACCTGGGATGTGAACGAGGCGATCCAGGTTCTCATCCGCGATCGTGTGGCCGTCGATCGCCGGGCGCTCCAGAACCCGGATGTTCCGCTCGACCGAGTCGCTGCGGTGACGGAAGGCATCGGCTCATGACCCCGATAGGCGACCTCCGCAAGGCGGGTGTGAGCATCTGGCTGGGCGACCTTCCGCGGGATCGGATCCTGTCTGGAGGGCTCGTCCGGCTGATCGCGGAGCGCGACGTGGTTGGCATCACGACCAACCCGATGACCCGCAGACGGCCCCGAGCGTCCAACACCTTGTGGGCCTGATCGACGAGGTCGCTTACGACACGGTCGAGTTCGGCGCGTGGTACATCAGGAAACGTGATCGGCTCATCGCCTCGCACATCACACCCGTCTCGGACAGCGCCGCACAGCGCGCGACGTGAGCCCTCCTGGGACCGAGTGCATCTCTGGTGCTAATCGTGCGCGGGATACCAGAAGCATCATGGGACCAAGGACCCGTCGCTCGTGGCTGCAGTCGACAAGACTGCCAGTGGAGGTGCCGAGATGGAGATCCGCAGGTTCATCGTCGGTGTCGACGGATCGGTCCCGTCCCGCGCCGCGATCCGGTGGGCGATCACGCGAGCGCACGAACGCTCCGGCGAGGTTGTCTTTGTGCACGTCGCCGACGGCGAGTGGGGCGCGATGGGGACCAGGCTCATCGACGAAATCGATCAAGACACGCAGCAACGGCTCGAGGGAGAGTTGGCATACGCCCGAACGCTCGGTGAGAGTACGTCGCTGCATGGGCAACTGAGGTGCGGAAGCCCGATGGCCGAGCTCGCCTCGTTCAGCGACGCCCGAACGATGCTCGTCGTCGGCACACACAAGACAGGTTTCCATTACGGCCGAGCGTACGGCTCGCGCAGTCTTCAGCTCGCCAACCTGGTGACGGGTCCGGTCGCGATCATCCCCGACGTGGCGTCACGGATGCGGCGAGGTGTCGTCGTCGGCGTCGACGACACCCCCGCCGGATACGCGGCAATCGACATGGCGGCCGATCTGGCGGGTGAGCGTCACTGCGAGTTGATGGCGGTGCGCGCATCCACGGCTCGCACGCTTCTGGACACCGATCACTCCGACGCGCTCCACGACTGGCAGTTGCGCCGCGACGATGAGGCACGCAGCCTGCTGGCTGCAGCCCTCGGCCGCGCCAGACGCCGTCAGCCGGACATCGTCCTCCGCAGTCGCGTGGTGCGGCGTCCGGCTGGCGCGGCGTTGAACGAGTTGTCGCGGGGCGCCGAGTTGCTCCTGATCGGGGACTCGCGGCGTGCGGACGCACAGCTCGGCAGCCTCGGCGCCGTCGCCAACGACGTGCTGCTGAACCTGTCGTCCCCCACGATCGTGGTCCACGCGCCCGAAGCGGCCCGGCGGGAATGGGTACAGAAGCGGGAAGAAGAGCCCATGTGTTCGGATGAGCCGGTTCAGGGGCTGGACCGGGACGAGTGCCGCGGTGCTTCGGCCACGGGCATTCCGTATGAGGCATGCACCACGCCGCGGGGCGAACGAGGATAAGCGACACCGGGCTACGATGCTGAAGCCCATGGGCAGCTCGGGACCTTGAATAGAAATAGTTCGGGTCCTTCTAATTAATCTGACCTCGCGGTACCATCAAAGTTCTAGTGCATTCCAAGCTTTCTGGCTCCCGAGTATAAGGCGGTGGGCAAGCATGGTTCTGACAGCGCCGCGGGCCTCAGTCGGTGCGGCCCAGGGCGGCTCTTCGGGGCGGGGCGCGGAGCGCAAGGGCAACATCCTCGTGAACTACATCACGTCGACCGATCACAAGACGATCGGGTACCTGTATCTGGTCACGTCGTTCGTGTACTTCCTCATCGGCGGCGTGATGGCCCTGATCATCCGCGCGCAGCTGTTCGAGCCGGGTCTTCAGGTGGTGCAGACCAGGGAGCAGTACAACCAGCTCTTCACGATGCACGGCACGATCATGCTGCTGATGTTTGCGACGCCGCTGTTCGCCGGATTCACGAACGTCATCATGCCGCTGCAGATCGGCGCGCCGGACGTGGCCTTCCCGCGACTGAACGCGCTGGCCTACTGGTTCTACTCGTTCGGCTCGCTGATCGCGGTCGCCGGCTTCCTCACCCCTCAGGGCGCCGCCTCGTTCGGATGGTTCGCCTACGCGCCACTTTCGAGTACGACGTTCTCGCCCGGGCTCGGCGGAAACCTCTGGGTGCTCGGCCTCGGCCTCTCGGGCTTCGGCACCATCCTCGGTGCGGTGAACTTCATCACGACGATCATCACGATGCGTGCTCCCGGCATGACCATGTTCCGGATGCCGATCTTCAGCTGGAACGCGATGATCACCTCGATCCTCGTGCTGATGGCCTTCCCGGTTCTCGCCGCTGCGCTGTTCGCGCTGGCCGCCGACCGTGTCTTCGACGCGCACATCTACGACGCCGCCAACGGCGGAGCCCTGCTCTGGCAGCACCTGTTCTGGTTCTTCGGGCATCCCGAGGTCTACATCATCGCGCTGCCGTTCTTCGGCATCGTGTCGGAGATCTTCCCGGTGTTCAGCCGCAAGCCGATCTTCGGGTACAAGACGCTGGTCTACGCGACCATCTCGATCGCGGCCCTGTCGGTCACCGTGTGGGCGCACCACATGTACGTCACCGGATCGGTGCTGCTGCCCTGGTTCTCGCTGATGTCGATGCTGATCGCGGTCCCGACCGGCGTGAAGATCTTCAACTGGATCGGCACGATGTGGCGCGGCTCGCTCACCTTCGAGTCGCCGATGCTGTGGTCGATCGGGTTCCTGATCACCTTCACCTTCGGTGGCCTGACCGGCGTGATCCTGGCGTCGCCGCCGCTCGACTTCCACGTGTCCGACACGTATTTCGTGGTGGCGCACTTCCACTACGTGGTGTTCGGCACGGTCGTGTTCGCGATGTTCGCCGGCTTCTACTTCTGGTGGCCGAAGTGGACGGGCAAGATGCTGAACGACCGGCTGGGCAAGTGGCACTTCTGGCTGCTGTTCATCGGCTTCCACACGACCTTCCTCATCCAGCACTGGCTGGGCGTGGTCGGCATGCCGCGACGGTACGCGACCTACCTGCCGTCGGACGGCTTCACCTGGATGAACCAGGTGTCGTCGGTCGGTGCGGGCATCCTCGCGATCTCGATGATCCCGTTCTTCGTGAACGTCTACCTCACCGCGCGCAACGCGCCGAAGGTGACCGTGAACGACCCGTGGGGCTACGGCCGCTCGCTCGAGTGGGCCACCAGCTGCCCGCCGCCGCGGCACAACTTCACGTCGATCCCGCGCATCCGCTCGGAGTCCCCGGCCTTCGACCTGAACCACCCCGAAGCGGGTATCCCTGTTGGCATTGGCCCGGGCCCGAAAGACGCCGCAGATTCCCCGATCTACGATCTTGCCACCGGTGAGACCAAGTGATGTGCAGGGAAAGAACGAATGCGCTCTTCGTTTGCTACGTCGAGTGAAAATCGCAAGATCACCGGATCGATGCCGGTCGAAGCCACCAAAAGAAGCCCCCGGTCCGACCACGACGCTTACCGGTCTTCTCTGGTCCGAGAAGGATCTTCTAACGCCGGGTGACCGACCTGCTATAGGGCCGCATGCGCGTCAATCGCGAGACTTGGTCCTGCGATGGGGTCGATCTCGACCTCAAGCCGCTGAAAATACTGCTCGCCCGTCTCGACCTGGTGTTCGATGCCGATGGAGGCGCCGATCAGTTCTTGCGCCCCAGCCGGCTCCCCTTGGCGTCGCTGCGCTACCCGGTGAAGGTCGCCGTACCGATGACGGGTGTCGCTGGGGCTGCCAGGGCGGCGATGATGATGGTCAATGGTCCGGTAGTGGCGCTGGGGGAGACGCCGTTGTTGGCGGTGACGGTGAACGTGAAGCTGCCAGGCGTGGTGGGGGTGCCGGCGAGCACGCCGGTGCTACTCATGCTGAGCCCTGCCGGTAGGGCGCCGGAAGAGACGGAATAGGTGGGAGCGGGCAGGCCCGTCGCGGTGAACGTGTAGGAGTACGCCACGCCCGTGGTTCCGGTTGCCGGCGGGGTGCTAGTGGTGAACACCGGCGCTGCGGGGGCAGGCGCGACCGTGAGCACGAGGACGGGGGAAGTGGAGCCGGTGTGGGTGGCATCTCCGCTGTAAACAGCGGTGATGGAGTGGTTGCCGGCGGCGAGGTTCGCAGCGAATGTTGCGGTACCGCCGGTCACCGTCCCGGTACCAAGCGTGGTGGTGCCGTCGTAGAACGTGGCCGTGCCGGTGCTGTCGGAGGGTGCGACGGTTGCGGTCAAGGTTGTCGGGGTGCCCTCGGTGGGGTTCCCACTGGCAGTGACCGTGGTCGATGACGCGACCATCGGTTCGGCGTAGGTGATGACGATGCTGCCGTCACCGGTGATTCCGGGCAGCGCGGCAACGTTCGTTGCGGCTGCCGCGACGAAGCCGGAGCCACCGCCGCCGGCGGTGGAGTATCCGCCGGGTCCATCGGTCCCCCCCGAGCCCGCACCGTAATAACCGCCGCCACCGCCACCCGCGGTCATGTATGCTCCCGCGGTGGCGCTGGACGGCCCGGACCCTCCGCTGCTAATTGCTGCCGCTGAGGATGTGACTGCAGCTCCGCCCGGGTTCCCCGGGTAGAAGGAAGGCAGACCGATCGTGAGGACCCCGCCTGCGCCCGCGCCGGAGTCAGTTCCACCACCACCGGCTGTGTTTCCCGGCTGGGGGTCTACCGGGGTCGCACCGGCACCGGTTGATCCGCCGGCGCCACCGGGAGCGGGGCTACCGCCATCCGCGGTTCCGCCGCCGCCGCCACCAGCGGCGAGCAGTAAGCCGGTGCTATCGAATAAGAAGCTCCCGCCGCCGCCACCACCGCCACCGCCGTGTGTCGAGAAGGTTGTGATCGCTCCGGCTGTGCCGCCGCCGCCGTAACCGCCGGCCGCGGGCGTTGACGTGTTCGAGGTGCCGTTCTGGCCCTGGCTGCCGACAACCGCGGTCAGGGCGGAGCCGGGAACAACGGGCACCGTCGCGCTCACTGCGCCCCCCGCGCCGCCCGAGCCGACGCCGCCTCCGGGGAACACTGACCCGATGATATTCGCCGTGCCGCCGGAGGCGCCGTCGACTGTGGCGGTGATCGAGGTGACCCCTACTGGGACGGTCCAGGTCTGCGGCGAACCGGTGACCGGGAAACTGATCGTGCAGATTCCGTTGCTGCAGGAAGGGACCGTCGTGGCGTTCGCGGCTGGGGAACCGGCGAAGATCAGTGCAGCGGCGACGCCAAGGCCCGCGACACCTGCTCCGAGTCGTCCAACGGCATGGCGAGAAGGAGTCGACATTGGGGTCCTCAGGGTTCGGGTGGTCGCCGCCCCGATGCGTGACCTGACCGAAACCTAGCACCTCTGCGTGGAGTCACAAATAGAGTTGCCCCCGATTCCGCGGCAACGGACACCGAGCACTCGCAACGGGCGATCGCCGCCGATTGGACCATCGCAGTCGCGAGCCTCGACCTCTGACCGCGCCACCAGCGCCCGGCGCCGCCTGGCCCGGCGCCGAGTCCCACCTCGTGGCGTCCCCAGTTCTGGGCGCACATGGGCTGTATCGGTCGTCCGAACCCCATTCGCGAAAGCGGAACCCATAGAGTGAGAGCGCACGGCTGCTCGCAGTGAAGTCTCGAGGGTGAGCGTCACTCTCTTGTCACGATCCTCGGTCGGGCCGTGCCCGCCGGTCACTCTGAAGGGACTCCATGTCATCCACCTCCTCCTCTGTCGCCGCCTCCCGTTCTCGGTGGCGACGGCCGTCGCTGATCGCCTCGACGGGAGCGATCGCTGTTGCGCTGGTGTTCGGCGGAACGCTTGCCGCGCATGCGGGGCCGGTCTCCGCCTCGGTCACGTCTAGCTCGAGCACAGCGACAGCGAACGGCACTGTCACTCTGACGGCTGCCGGTTTCCAGCCGGGTGAGACCCTGACGATCACGTTCGACTCGTCGCCCCTGATCACCTCTGCGAGCTCGAACTTCACGCAGAACACGGCAGACGCGACCGGCAACTACGTCGCGACGGCATATCTTCCCAGCACCGCCACGGTGGGGACGCACACGATCACGGTAACCGGTGCCACGACCGCGCCGGTGAGCACCCCGATCGCGATCGTCGCCGCCCCCACCGGCACGGTGAGCCCCGCAAGCCTCACCCTCGCCGCCTACACGAGCACGGGTGTCACGGCGACCTTCACCGGTTTCGCACCGGGTTCCACCGTCTCCTTCGGCATCGCCACCTCGGCGATGGGCAACCAGGTGGGTACGCCGGTCGTCGTCGGCACCGACGGAACCGCGACCCTGACGTTCGTCCCCACCGCGAGCAGTGGCTTCTCCAGCGTGGGAACGTACACGCTCTCGGCGTTCAATTCCACGAACAACATCGCCGCGCAGCCGGTCACTTTCACGGTCACCGCGAACCCTGTCGTCGCGCCGACCGCCCCGGTCGCTGCTCCCGCGGCGCCGGTCAAGCAGACCGCCAGCTTCACCGGCTGAGAGCCGGACCAGTGTCGATGCGCCGGACCGGAGCAACGCTCCGGTCCGGCGCATCCGTTTCGACAGCAGTACCTCCGGAAGGAACCCACATGCCCCGGCGTCTGATCCCTTCGCTCACGTTCGGCGCAGCTGTCGTATTGGCCGCTTTGACCCTGACCGGCTGCGCAGCCGCCGCCACCGCCACGCATTCCGCGACCCGGCAGCCGCACGCTCACAGTGCGTCGCCCTCGCCCACGCCCACGCCCGCGACAGCCGCCATCGGAACGTCGGCCACCGTCGTCGCGGCGCAGGTCGCGGTGTACAGCGCCCCCGACGGTGCGGTCACCGAGAACCTCACCAACCCGCAGCCGTCCGGGGCCCCGCTGACCTTCCTGGTGGCCTCCGCGCAGGGCGCCTGGCTGCAGGTGCACCTGGCCCAGCGCCCCAACGGCAGCACCGGCTGGGTGAAAGCGGACGCGGTGACCCTGCACAGCCTGGTCTACAGCCTCCAGGCGTCCACCGAGCAGAACACTCTCTCGCTGTACAAGAACGGCGTTCTCGTGAAGACGTACCCCGCGGCCACCGGCACCGGTGGCACCCCGACACCGCACGGATCCTTCTACATCACCGAGCTGCTTCAGCCCACCAACGGCGGATACGGCCCTTTCGCGTTCGGGCTGTCCGCGTTCTCGGATGTGCTCAGCAGTTTCGGCGGCGGTCCCGGACAGATCGGGCTGCACGGCACGGATGACGCCGCGAGCATCGGCCACGCCGCAAGCCACGGCTGCATCCGCCTCGCCAACCCGGACATCACCGAGCTCGCGGGCCTCCTCCCGTTGGGCACGCCGATCACGATCGCCTGAAGCGCTCGCCCCATCCCATCCCGCTCCCTCTCAAGGTCGTCGCTTGGATGCTGTGGCCACGGCCCAGCAAATCGTGGCACAGGTTCTCCGCGGATCGCGGTTTCCGGCTGCTGAAGCGACGGTCACTGAAACTTGATTTCCGTGGAGGACGCTTGCAGCCCGTTGTGGCTGACCTTTGCTCTGGTCGATGACGTGGTGGTTTGACGGAGTTCCTGCTGCACCATGAGTGCAAGCTGCCGCAGTACGGCCGCGTGATAGTCGGGCGTCAGGAAGCGATGTTCGGAATCGAAGACGCTGAGGGTTCCGACGCGCACGCCGTCCTGATCTTCGATCGGGAAGCCCGCCCAAAACCGCACCCACGGTTGGCCTGTCACTTGTGCGAGGTTCCGAAACCGGGCGTCGGCATGTGCGTCGGGGATGATGAACGCTCCGCGCTCCGCCAGGGTGGCTTGGGTAAAGGAGTCTTTCAGAGCGATGCTTGGAAGGGTGGCGCCGATGGAGGACTTGTACCAAAGCCTGTCGCCATCGATGAAGGCGAGCGCCCCGCCGGACGCGTTGAAGAGCATTCGGGCTTGGTCAACAATCCGGTCGAATCGCGCTTCCGGTTCTGTGTGCAGGATGCCCAGCCTCTGGACACTGGCTTCGCGTTGCGGCTCCGATGTGGCCGCATCATGTCGCACGCCGATATTGGACGCGCGGGCGAGGTCCAAGAGCGGGGCGGTGGCCTCGGCGATCTCGCTCGCCCACATTCGGTAGTTCTCAACTGCACGACCGCTGCCATCGGGGTGATTAATAGCAGGGGACAGCCTGACGAAGGTGGTACGTCTGTTGGCAGAGCATAGTTCAGCGGTCGCCGCGTTATGTCGGTAAGAGTGACGCTCGGCCACCAGCCCGAGCGGTGTCCCGTATGCATTTATCGAGCGCAGGGAGGGGATCCCGGTGACCACGATGTCGAAGGAGCCGGCATCAAGCAGCTGATCGAGCAGCATCCTTGAATGCTGCCGCCAGCGGCCTATCGGCGCCAGCTCCAGCGACTCCCTTGCTCCCAGCGTCAGGATCACTGCGTCATACCGTTCCAGAACGATCGACCTGAGGTATGGCGGAGCGTTCTGGACCGTCAGCGACAGATCAGCGACGACATCGACATCTGTTCCGCGTAGCGTGCGAGCGCTCAAGGCCCGGGCAAGATGTCCGGCCAAAGCGAGGTCCTGACTGAGCACGCCCAGACCGGCAGCGATTCCCGAACCGAACAGAAGGACCCGATCGCTATCGGGCCCGGCCGCATGCGCCGACAACCCGTCGGTTGGCTTCGGCCCCAACGCGTGACGGGACCGAAGGGAGCGGTACCACAAGCGCATGACCGGGGTGAGAAACGCACGCTCAACAAGAGCCATCATGACGTCCACCCCTCTGACCTGAATTCCAGGTGGGTGCACGGTACACCCGGCAGCTACCCATTTCGAGCCCAACACATGTAGTGCCGACGATCGCGGGGGGCATCAACATGCCCTCGTGCGTCAGCTCGAAGGCAGGCGCGTTCTCGCTCACCAAGTCGTCCCGCGGACTTCACACAGCCGACGGGGTCCGCCTCCATACCGTTCTTGCCGGTCCCATGCCGGCAGCATGACCCAAGCGCTTTCCGCGTCGGAGATCTCATCCCAGGGGCCGCCGTCTTCACCTTGGTCGACGCTGGCAAAGCAGACATCTCCCCGCGCTACGCGACCTCACAGCTTGAGGAAGTCTGGGCGCGGGGGTCGGCAGGATCCTCGAAGCCCGCTTCGCGAGGCTCATCTCGCCATGCGAGCCTGAGTCCCGGGGAGCTCCGCACTCAGTGTCAGGTGCCAGAACGATCGAGGTCGAGACGTGATACGCCCGTGGGATTCGGGGTGCCATGGTTACGCCATGGGAACCCTTGTCTGGGTGCAGTCCTCACGAACGGAAATCTCATCGGCTGGTTGGCACCCACCGACAACTGTGTGAGATCGAACTGGGTTCTATGAGATGACAGGAGATGAAAATCCGCGGAAAATCAACGGCTTTAGCTCCTACGGGGTCATATTAGGTCCTAGGATTTCGACCGAAAATCGAAAGGGCACCGGATCGATGCCAGTCGGAGCCACTGGAACCCTCGTCTAGCTTCTACATGACGGGGTTTCTTGCATGTACTGGGCTCGTAGCGGGTTTGGGCCCATAACCCAACCATGGACCAAGCGGCCAGGCGCAAGCTGACCATTCGCAAGATCGACCGGACCACGAACAAGCACGCGTTGGATTTAGAACTGGGGATCTGCCAGTGCCGTCTGTTCATGCGTTCCGGCAAACGACGTGGGAGCCGGGCGAGCGGCTCCCACGTCGAATTCACGCGCTTCGACAAGCGAAACTCGCGCAGCGCCGACGTCACCATCTGCGCAATCCGCTCCTGGCTACGCCATATGGGAAACACGCCCCGATCGACGGGTGGGGTTGAGTACGGAGAGGACGGTGAGCAAGGTGGGTGCAATGACGAGTCCGGCGATCAGTAGGTCGCCAGCGGTGAGGATTCCGATTACCGCCATTGCAAGGACAACGATGCCACCGGGAAAGCCCCAGGAGCGGAGGAAGGCGCGACTGGACGGTTGCTTCCACGGGATCCAGAGGCTGAGCGCACCGCTGAACAGGGTTACCCACGCCAGCAGCGGAATGAGCGTGTAAGCATAGTTCCCGATAGCGGCCGCGACGCAGCAGGCGATCGTGATGAGCGCGAAGATGACCATCAGTGTCACCCCGGCGGCGCGCCTCCACGGTGCCACCAACCCGCTACGGGTAGCCACCGGCGCGAACACGGTTTTCCTCACGAGGATGGCGGCGGCGACAAGCAGGATGCTCCCGACCAGGCTGAGGAGCGCGGGGATCGGCGCGGATAGGTTGAAGAAGGCGTTGATCGCGGCGAAATCCACGCCGCTGCCGTCGTTCTTCGCGGGAGCAACACCGCCAATCAGTTGTAGCCCCAGGTACGGGGCGCCCGCGATCGCCGTCCATCGGAAGAAGTCGACGAGGATTCCATCCCGGTCGGAAAGGCGGTACGAGAGCCACACCGCGAGGGCGATGAACCCGACCGAAAACCACGGGGCGACGCCGTTCATCAAGGTCAACGCCCACAAGGGGTAACGATGCATGTCCGCCGGCGGCACGCCGACACTGGCAAGGGAGGCGAAGACAGCGGGAATACCGAATAGGCGACCGATGAGCCAATGCATGCCCTCATGAGAGAACACAAAGAACAGAACGGCGACTACACCCACCACGGCCCGGGCGACAATACGCCCGACAGTCGGCGGACTTTCAGCTACCGATGTCCGATTCCTGACGGAGTCAGGGGTGTAACTGTTCATACTGTTTCCATTTCACATATCGCGGAACCGAATATCGGCTTCACCGCTACCCCACGCACCAAGAGCGCCACACAGGTAACAGTCCGGCTCCCGGATATGCGCTCGGTAGATCAGGCGTCCGTCCACCGAAGTAGACACAGTCCGATCACATTCATTACGCGAACCAGCAACAAGGCTCGGGTCCGCGACCCACGAATTGATGGGGTGCGGCGCACGAGCCGAGACCGGTCAGCCCATCCGCTTGCGCCTGGCCTCCGCGCGTATCGATGATGCTATTCTATTTAAAGGATTTGACTCCGTTTTATTGAGTCGTGAAGCGTCGGCTTGCGAACCCGACCTTGATCTTGGTGAGGCTGCAGCGATAGGAGAGGGGTCACGCCATATGTCGCGAGGGATGGTGAACGATGATGACGACACTGGGCAGCTTCGACAGCCTCGGTGAACTATCGGGCGGCGAAGGCCACATCTCCGTGCGATCGAGCCAGGTCCTGGACAGGCCCGGCGTCCGGATCGTCGTCCTCGGTTTCCGGGGCGGTGCCTCTTTGCGCGAGCACACCTGCCCCACGCCGATCCTGCTGCACGCACTCGACGGCCGATTCGCCGTTCTGGCAGACGCGGTCGAATACGACTTGTATCCGGGCAATATTCTGCATCTCGACGCCGGCGTCTCGCACACCGTCCGCACCGAGTCTGCCGCCCGCTTGAGCATCACCTTCCTGGGTTGAAGGCAGCGACACGGCGAGATCGTTCTGGTAGAAGATCGCCAAAGTGTGTACTCAGCTCGAACTTCAGGCAATATAACGCACGTTACTCCTGTTTATTAGCCGGTGCTGGTATTCTGTGACGATGACCGCAACAGAGCGCATCGGCGACCGCCACGTGGCGCTGGCCTCTACGGTGCGGCGGGAAATCCTGCGGCTGCTTGCAACGTCGGAGGACCCGATGGACGCGGCGGCCATCGCCGGCGAATGCGGGATCCATGTCACGACAGCGCGATTTCATCTCGAGCAGCTGGAGAGCGCCGGGATGGTCACTCGGGAGATCCTGCACCGCAGTGGTCGTGGCCGGCCGCGAATGGTATACCGGGTCGTCGAGAAGGCTTCCCGCGAGGAATCGCTGCGAGAACTGAGCGACGTCCTCGCGGACGCGCTCGCCTCTGTATCCGACGACGGAAGGTCGCGAGCCATCGAAGCGGGGGAACGCTGGTCCCGTCTCTTCGCGGATCAGACCGCTCCCGGCTCGGGCGACGACCTCGGCTCGCTGAGCCGGGTGTTCGAGAAGATCGGGTTCGCCCCCGAGATACGTGAAGACGGGCGCATCCTCGCTCTGCGCGAGTGCCCGTTCCGTGACGTCGCCTCTGCGCACCCGAATGTCGTCTGCTCCGCACACCAAGGCCTGCTGGCCGGCTTAGTCAATCATCTCGGTCACTCGGAGGCCGAAGCCACCCTCCAGCCGTTCGTCGAACCGGAGCTGTGCCTGGTCCGGCTGCGAGGCTCTTTGGCTACCAGCGGCCACGGCGAGACAACAGCCAAGGACACCTGAGGCCTCCTTCCACGCCAGCCAGTGTTCTATTAAACCGCATTCTGCTACTCTAAATTCAGGCGAGGCGGAGGAACCATGAACGACACGACGGGAACGACTGACGAGCGCATGGTGGTCGTGGCTCACGACGCACAGACGCTGATCGACCTGATGCCGGCGGATCCGGATCACATCGCATCCCGTCGCATCCTGAAGGCGCCGGGGGCTGCAGTGGTTCGGCTCACCCTGAGTGCCGGCCAGAGCATGGACGAGCATCAAGCAGCCGTTCCCGTGCTGATACACGTGCTCGCAGGAGCGGTGGACGTCGAGGCGGTCGGCACGAGCACACGACTCGTCGCAGGCGGGTTGCTCTATCTGGCCGCCGGTGCGCGGCACGCCGTGCGAGCCAAGACCCGCGCGGATCTCTTGCTGACCCTGTTAGACGGCAGAAGGTCTCGTCGGCGCGCTGCCGGAGACCACGTCGCGACCGTCGATGTCGGTCGCCGGCCGATCGGCGATAATCTGGTGCTCGCCTCCAGCGGTGCGGACTCCGTCGCTCTCGGGGCGATCACGCGGTCTCATGCCGAGCTCTCCGGCAACCTCGCCGCGCATGTCTCCCGGCTACTGGATGTCGCCGTGACCGGAAACGCTACCGGCCTCGAGGATGCCCGCCGCCGGCTGGTGGACTGGGCGCGCTCCGACCTCACCCCGCTGTTCGGCGCCGAGGCTGCCATTCTCTACCCGGAGGTCGGCCGCGTCGGCGCGACAGAGTCCGACCTTGCCGAGGCTCTGCGTGACGGGCAGCAGCGGATCAACGCGCTCCTCGAGGAGGCCAGCACGCCCATGGGCCCGGCGCCGCTGGCGGCCGCGACAGTGGCGTTGCGGGTTGCGGTCGAGCACCAGCTCAATCTGGAGATGGAGCGGCTACTGCCGGTTCTTGCCGCATCGACGCGGCATTCGCTGGCCGAATTGTGGGCCGATGTCGAGCGCTCCTTGCCCCGCGCTCCGCGGGAATCGGCGAACACGGAGGGTGCCCACCCTGGTCACGCGGGGCCGACCGGGTCGGCTTGCGAATGCGGCATCGTGAAGGACCCCGAGCTGCCGGAGCTGGATGTGCGTGCTGTCCCGCATGCGATCCGGCATGCGACGGTCTTCGGAGCGTTGGAGTCGCTGCGTCCGCGGGAGGGCCTGGTGCTGGTCGCGCCCCACGATCCGTTACCGCTGCTGGCGCAGATCCGGGAACGCTCCGGGGAGCGGTTCGCGGTCAGCTACCTGCAGCGAGGCCCCGCGGCTTGGCGTCTGCAGCTCGTCTACAGCGACCGGGACGCCATCCCGAGGTGACGGACCGGTACGCGACCGTATTCTTCGTGGCCGGCAGCGCCTGCATCGTCGCGGGTGGTCTGGTCGCGGCCGCGACGACTCCTTTGGGCCTGGTCGACGGGTCATGGTCGGCCGCCTACCTCGTTCTGGTCTGTGGCGTCGCGCAGTGCCTGTTCGGGGTGGTTCGCAGCGAGCTGGCGCGTGCCCCGCTCACCCCGGCCGGCTTCTCGATCGAGTTCTCCTGTTGGAACCTGGGAAACGCGGCGGTGATCGCAGGAACGCTCATCAAGGCGCCGCTGGTCGTCGATTCCGGCGGAGCGCTCCTCATCGTCGTGCTGCTGATGCAGATCAGTCATTTGCGTTACACCAGGCCGGGGCTGCGTTGGGCGCTCTGGCTCTACGGAATAGTGATCGCCATCCTGCTGCTCAGCATCCCGATCGGTCTCATGCTCGCCGCGATCACGGCCAAGTGACCGGACATCACCAGGGGCGAGAACCTCAGCCCCGGAGGCGGCCGGCGCCGGCCTGCCTCAGCATTGTGCCCGTCGGCGCAGCGTTTCGAAGTCGCTGCCGGAGCGACCCTGAATGCGCCTGTGGATCGACCCGGCGATGCGCCCGGCCTGGGTTTTGGCCAGCTCGGCCTTCTCGCCGGCGAAATGAGCATCGACCGTGGCCGTCCACAGTTCGAGCCACCGAGTGAAATGCTCCTGCTGAAGAGGAACCTTCGCATTCAACACGAAATGCAATTGGAGCGCATTGCGATGGTAGAGACCCGCCTGGAAAAGGACCGTCTCCCAGAAGTCGCACATGATCGGCAGATGGTGCTGGAGGTCCATTCGGGCGATGTCGGTGAAGATGGGTCCGATCAACGGATCACGGAACGCAGTGCGATAGAACTCCTCCACGAGGAGCCGAACATCGGCCCGGTCGGTGAGATCTGATCCCATGTCCTGAGTCTACGGCATTAAAACTGAGAACGATGCGGTAAAATCGTCGGGCGATTCCGGCGCGCGAAGTCTTCAGATGCCCAGCGCATCCACCGACTGCGTGTACCGCCGCTGCTGAAGAGCGGGATTCCGCTCGCGTGCGGCGTCGACGTCCGCCGCGGTCACGTCGAAGGTCGCAATTGCGGGGCCGTCGCCGAGCTCGCCGAGGACGGCGCCCAACGGGTCGGCCAGGAGACTCGTGCCGATCGAGATCGGGGAGGCCTGCGAGGTCGCGGCGACGAAGCAGGTGTTCTCGATGGCGCGGGCCTTCGCCAGCGTGCGCCACTGGTCGACCTTGCCCGGGCCGGGAACCCAGGATGCGCAGACCAGGACCACGTGCGCGCCGGCGTCTGCGAGACGGCGGGCCAGTTCGGGGAAGCGGAGGTCGTAGCAGGCCATCAGTCCGAATGTGAGGCCACTGACGTCGAAGACGACGGGTTCGAGGGAGTCGCCGGGCGCGATCCACTCCGATTCGCGGAAGCCGAACGAGTCGAACAGGTGCAGCTTTCGGTAGCGGGCGATGACCGAGCCTGTCGCATCGACCGCGATCAGCGTATTGTGCGGTCGCGGATCCGCATCCGTCTTCTCGACGATGCCGGCGACGATCGCAATGCGGAGGCCGGCGGCCAGTTCCGCGAGCGCGGACACGAACCGCCCGTCGACGGGCTGGGCCGCGGCCGCGAAGGACGCGTCGACGGCGCGCTTCTCGTACATCGCGTACTCGGGAAAGACCACCAGCTCCGCGCCGTCCGCGGCTGCCGCCTCCGCGGCCGTGCGGATGAGCCCGAGGTTGCGCTGGATGTCGTCGTCGGAGTCGATCTGGGCGAGGGTGATGCGCACAGTCGCTCCTCTCTCGGCGGATGGCCACGCCGTCGGAACGGCCGCGGACAAGCATACGTCGGTCTCAGCGTGTCGCGTCCCCGACGGCGGTGGCCGGTGCCCAGCGTTCGGGGTCGATGCGACCGGAGTAGAGCGGCAGTTCGAGCGGCGCGTCGGTCGGCCGGAACTGGGCCCACATGCGGTTGGAGCCCGCGGTTCCGGACTGGCGCACGCGGGTGACGGCATCCAGGTCGATCGTCTCGACGAGGACTGCCGGGTCGGCGCTCGATGCGGCCGCGAGAACGGCGCCCTCAGGGTCCACGATGAGGCTGCGGCCCTCGCCGATCGGGCCGGCGCAGTTGACGCTCACGGTGAACGTCTGGTTGACGATCGAGTTGGCCTGGGCGAGCACGACCTCCTGCGCGCGGTCCGGCGTGGTGGTCTTGACGATGTTGACGACAGCCTCGGCGCCCATCCACGCCAGGTGGCGGGTGACCTCCGGGAACCAGGCGTCGTAGCAGATGGAGAGGCCGAGACGTCCGGTGCCGGGGATGTCGAAGACGACGAACTCGCCGCCGGGCTCGTAGGGCTCGTAGGGCCGCCACGGGAAGATCTTGCGATAGCTCGCCGTCAGCTCGCCCATCGGCGAGAAGACGAGCGCCGTGTTGAAGAGCTCACCGGCGGGTCCGCGCTCGCACACGCTGCCGGGGACGAGCCAGGCGCCCGCCGCCCGTGCGATGGCGCCGAGCTCGGCGATCAGCGGCGCGTCCAGAGCGACGGCGGAAGCGTCGAGCAGCTGGTTGCGGTCCCCGGGCGCAAGGTGCTCGGGGCCGAAGAGGTGCAGCTCGGGATAGACGACGAGTCGCACATCCGGGCCCGGATGCGCGGCGGCGATCGAGCGCACCTCGTCCGCGAACACGTCGAGCGGAGTCCCGATCGGCAGCGGCGGTGCTTGGACCGCCACGATCTGCAGGATTCGTGTCATCGTCCTCACTCCTTCGTTCCTAGACCGGCTCACAGCAAAAATAGATCATTATGAGCGCTTATGTCCACCATGGACGGTTAGGGTGGATGGATGACGTCGGGGACGGACGATTCAGGAGCCGGTGGCACGGCCGGTGCGGCCGTGGCGGCGCTCGTGGACCCGGCCGTCGCGGGCATCACGCGCCTGAGCGCGCTGGAGACGGTGCGGGCCCGCATCGCGCTCGCGATCGAGCTGGGCCTCCTCGCCCGAGGCGAGCGCCTGCCCACCTACCGCCAGCTCGCCCAAGCGCTCGGGGTGAGCGACATCACCGCTCGCCGGGCGCTGGAGAGCCTCGCTGACGACGGCCTCCTGGCCCGGCGGCGAGGCCGGGCGGGCGGCACCTTCGTCGCGGAGCGCTCCGCGGCCTCTGCAGTCTCTGCCGTCGGCGCCTACCTGGATGACGCCGCGAAGGTGCACGAGCTGATCGACCGCCGGACGCTGCTCGAGTGCGCCGTCGTCCATCACGCGGCGCTCGTCATCAGCGAAGCCCAGCTCGCCGAGCTCGACCGCTACGTCGAGCAGGCGGCGCAGGCCGAGGACTGGAGCGGCTACCACTCGGCCGACGAAGCCCTCCATCTGACCATCGCCCGGGCGAGCGGCCTCCCCTGGGCCCTCCCGCACTACAGCACGACGCTGTACGCCCTGTACGAGTACTTCCTGCCGTACCCGGTCGCCTATCTGCACCGCGTCAACGCCGAGCACGTGGAGGTCGTCGACGCCCTCCGCCGACACGACCCGGTGGCTGCGGTGGCGATCATGGAGGCGCATGTCCAGACCCTCCATCGCTCCATGTTCATGGGCATCGCCGCGGCCGGCGAGGACGCAGCGCGAACGACTGCGCCGGACGCCGACAGCTGATCGGACGTCCGGCGCGAGCCATGGGCGGAACTCAGTCGACGATGATGCCGGCGAGGTCCTCGCTCTCCGGGGCCGCGTTCTCGAGGTCGGCAGCCTGCTGCCCGGCCAGGGTCCGCTCCGCGGCGAGGTCGAGGTTGCGGCTGAAGAGCCAGTAGAGCGCACCGCCGACGGGGAGTCCGATGAACAGCGAGATGTCGACGCCGCCCATGCGCTGTGCGATGAACCCGGTGAAGAACGTGCCGATGCTGAAGAACGGGACCATGCAGGCGAAGGCCACCAGGTACGAGACGATCCCGGCCCAGCCCCAGCGCTTGTAGATGCCGTGCGGCTTGAAGATCTCGCGGATCGCGTAGTGCCCCTTGCGCACGATGAAGTAGTCGGTCAGGTTGATCGCCGTCCACGGGATGAAGAAGTACAGCACCAGCAGCAGGAAGTCCGCGAAGACCGTCGCGAAGTCGCTGGAGGCGTAAAGGGAGAGCACGCCCGAGATGACCGCGGTGACGCCGACCGTGATCACGCGGACCTTCAGGGTCGGCCGCACCTTGCGAATGCTGTCGATCGACGAGATCAGGGTCAGCGACCCCCCGTACATGTTGAGGACGATGACCGCCATCAGCCCGAACGCGATCACCAGCAGGGCGATGATGCCGAAGCCGGGGAAGAGACCGTCGGCGACGTCCCGGATCGCCGCCACCGGGTCGCTGGCGTTGAAGTCCTTGACGGCGGCGGCGAGGTACGCACCCAGCAGGATCATCCAGGCGCCGCCGATGGCGCTGCCCCAGAACGTCCACCGGAAGGTCGTCTTCGGCGGGGTGTCGGCCGGAAGATAGCGCGAGTAGTCGGAGACGTAGATCGCCCACGAGATCTGGTACCCCGCGACGACGCCGAACTGTGAGAAGAAGGCAAGGGCGTTGAAGTGCGCGATGTCGAACGAGCCGGCCGGGAGGTGCAGGTGGACCAGCGCCGCGAACGTGAGCAGGGCGAGCACGACCACGGTGACGTAGGTGAGGTACCGCTCGACCTTGTGGATGAGGTCGTAGCCGAAGAGAGCTACCGCCGCGCAGACGATGGTGACCAACCAGAACCAGAACGCATCAGCGCCGTGCCCGACGTGGATCGCCCCGGTGAGAGAGTCACCGGCGAGGACCGTGTTGAAGACGTTGAAGCCGGCGTACTGCAGGAACGCGAAGAGCCACACCAGCAGCGCGCCGATGTAGCCGAACTGCGGGCGGGACTGGATCATCTGCGGCAAGCCCAGCTGCGGGCCCTGCGACGAGTGCGCGGCCATGAAGATCGTGCCGACCAGCAGACCGAGGACGATGGCGATGATCGACCAGATCAGGTTCCCGCCGGCCGCGATGCTCACGACACCGACCGCAAGGGTCGCGATCTGCGCATTGGACATGAACCACAGGGGGCCGATGTGCCACACCTTGCCGTGACGCTCGTGGTGCGGGACGTAGTCGATGGACCGCACCTCCAGTCCGAGAGTGCTCCCGGTGGTTGTCCTCTGCTCTGACACAGGTACTCCTTCAACGTGTTGGGATTCGACCGCGGAACGGGTGAGCCTGGGGGCTAGCGCCTTCGGGCCCCGTCGTCCTGACACAGAACAAAATAGATCAGGATGATCCCTTTTGTCCACCATTCCCCAACGGGCATCGCGCAGCAAGCACGCGACTGAGGTCACTTGACATTCGTATGGTACCGAACGACAATCGTTCGGTACCGAATCGATAGGAGCAGTCATGACAGCACAACGCATCGCCTTGGTAACCGGGGCGAACCAGGGAGTCGGGTTCCAGGTCGCGAAGGAGCTCGTCGGAAACGGCGTCACGGTGTTGCTCGGCTCCCGGGATCCCGGGCGCGGACAGGCCGCGGCCGGGCAGATCGGGGAGGGCGCGCTCGCGATTCAGATCGATGTGACGGACGTGGCCTCCATCGCGGCCGCCGCCGAGCGCATCGAGAAGGAGTTCGGTCGCCTGGATCTCCTGGTCAACAATGCCGGCATCTCGCGCGCTCAGAGCAGCGATGGCGACTTCCTCCGCGACTACGCCACAGCGAACAAGGCGAGCACGGCGTCACTGGACGAGATCCGCACCGTGTGGGAGACCAACGTCTTCGGCACCCTCGCCGTGTACCAGGCGATGCTGCCGCTGCTGCGGAAGTCGGCAGACGCCCGGATCGTCAACGTGTCGAGCGGCGTCGGATCACTGACAGCCAATGCCGACCCGGACTCTCCGTACCATTCGATGTTCGGCCCGGTGTATCCCGCATCCAAAGCCGCACAGAACGCGATCACCCTGGCGATGATGGTCGAACTGGAGTCGACGGACATCAAAGTCAACCTGGTCTCGCCGGCCTTCACCGCCACGAACCTGAACAACTTCGCCGGAACCGAGTCCGTGGAGGACGGCTCCCGCGAAGTGGTCCGCGTGTGCCTGCTGGGCCCGGACGGCCCGACCGGCACGTTCACGCGTTGGGAGAACACCCCCATTCCCTGGTGAATACTTGACGCATGACCGAGCGCGCTTCCGAGCCGGAGTTCGTCGGCACCTGGGCCAAGCGGTACTACTTCGCCAACCGGGCAGCCGTCGATGGCGTCTTGCGGCCGCACGGAATCGGCTCGACACAATGGGCGGTGCTCTACCAGCTCGCCACCGATGGCCCGACGTCTCAGCGAGACCTCGGTCGTGCCCTGCATATCGAACGGGCGAGCCTCAGCGGAATCGTGGCTACCCTCGTGCGCAAGGGCCTCGTCGAGCAGGCTCCGTCCCCGACGGATCAGCGGCAGCGGCTGATCACCCTGACCCCCGACGGCCGGACGATGTGGGGCGCCCTTCCCGATCCGTTCGCCGAAGTACGCTCGGTCGCACTCGTCGGCATCGACCCCGACGACCTCGCGACGGCCATCCGCGTACTGCGAAAAGCGACCGAGCAGGTCGAGGCCCACACCTTCGGAACCTCCTAGGTCACGCTGGCCGATCCGACGGCGGTCGTGTCGCCGGTCGATTCTTGGCGGATAGTGCGTTATGTCTCAGGGCGGGTTTCCAGTCCTGTCAGCCATTGTCGAACGTTGGCTACTAGGCTACTTTGGTACCACCCGACGAGAGACTGGAACAATGCCCGCCACCCAGAGCCCTGTAAAGGTTGATGCGGCCACCGATCGGCTGATCAGCGACGCTGCGCATTTCCTCGGTCGCACGAAGAAGGACATCGTCAGCGACGCTGTCCGCGAGTATGTCGAAACGCATCGTGACGAACTCAATGCGGCGATCAAGGAGTCTCTGTCGCGCCTCGATGGATCGAAGTCCGCCGCGGTCTCGGTGCTGACCGGCATGAGCCCCGCCGAGCTCGAGGAGCTCGGCGGCCTCCCGGCTGAGTAATTCGTGGCCGACACTGCGCCGGTCCGCCCAACCAGGCGGGCACTGTCTGACCTGCGCCTCGATGTACCCACGATCGCCGTGCCTCTCAGTGAACTCGAGCATCCCGTCGTCGTGCGCGTCCAAGCAATCCCGGACATGGTGGCCGCCAACTCAGCCGAACGCGTTCTATCGCTGAAAGACCGAGTCTGGTTCAAAGTGAAGACAGGCGCCTGGCGTGGCGCAGCGGGCAACGTGCGCGGCGCGGTCGACGACAGCCCCCGCGCCGCACTCGAAACAGGGCAGGCCTGGTGGTGGTTGGCAGCGGCGGGCGCGCGACAGAACGACTCTCCTCAACGTGACTTCTACTCCAGGCTGGATGCGGAGGCACACGCGGGCGGCCCGAATAGTTGCTCGACAGACTTCCTCTTGCCGCAAGCATGGGACGTCAAACGACTCGAGGCCGAATTGGCTCTTGCACTCGTAAACGCAGTTCCCCCGCTCGTCAGACGTGCCGCCGCACTCTCGATGCAAGAAGGCGATATCCGCGGATTCACGTACGGTCCCACCGACGTCCGGGTCCGAATCAGGATGCTCAATGACGGTCAGGTCTACTTGGCGATCAGCTCGGTCGGAGCAACCGACCCGGACTTCTTCGCGCTCCTACTCTCGGCATTCGACGGCCTCACTGTCCACGACTGGCTCCCCGAGCCAGTTCCATACCTGCAAGTACAGCCCGAACCAGGTGAGATCCTTTGGTCGACGATCCTGACTCCCGAGGCACAGCAGTCGCTGCTCCACGAGGTCGACGTTGAGGCGTCCGGCAACGAGGTACAAACGTAGGCGATTCGCCGCCCCAGGCTCCTACGAGCAGCACGATGACGACGCCGCGGGCCCAGTGGAGCACACGCCCGTGGCGGGGAGGACCAGCTGCACTTTCATCGCCGAGGCGATGTCGCCGGCGAGGTACGCGGTGATGGAGCGGACTTGTTCGTACCCGGTGGCGAGCAGGAACGTCGGTGCGCGGCCGTAGGACTTCATACCGGCGAGGAAGAAGTTCGGCTCCCGCTGCTGCAGCTCGGCGAAGCCGTGCGGCTCGACGGTGCCGCAGGTGTGGATGTTCGGGTCGATCAGCGGCGCCAGCCGGGCGGGCGCTTCGACGATGTCGTCCAGCTCCAGCCGGATCTCACGCAGCATGTCCAGGTTCGGGCGGAACCCGGTCGCGTTCACCACCACGTCGGTGTCATGCTCGACGACCTCGCCGGCGCGCTGCCCGATCAACCGAACCCCGCCCTCGATGGGCGCGACGCGGAGGATCTCGAACCGGTCGAGCTGATGGATGTCGCCTGTGCCGATCACTCGCTCGACGCGCTTTCCGATGGCGGCGCGCGCGACCAGTTCGTCGTCGTCGGACGTCGTGACGCGTACGGCGCCGGCGTTGCGGATGAGCCAGGTGATCTGCGTCTCTGGCTCTTCGCGCTTGAGGGCTGCGAGGTTCAGCAGCGTGTTCGCGGCGGAGTGTCCTGCGCCGACGACGGTGACGCGCTTGCCCGCGAAGCGGTGCCGCTCGCGTCCCATTACGTCCGGAAGGGCGTGCGAGACGTGGTGGGCGACAGCCGGCAGCCCGAGCGGGTCGAGGCCCGAGGAGGCGAGGCTGTTCGGGGTGAGGTAGGTGCCCGACGCATCGATGACGGCGCGCGCGGTGACCTCCTGCACGCCGTTCGCATCCGCGATGCGCAGCAGGAACGGGGTGTCGGCGCGGCCGGCACTGCGGGTCCGGTCCATACCCTCCCGGCTGACCGCGTCGACGGTCACGCCGTACCGGATGCGGGAGGCGATCGCGTCGAGCTTCGAGAGCGGCTGGAGGTAAGCGGTCACGAACTCGCCGCCGGTCGGCAGTGCCGACTCCTCGGGCGCCGTCCATCCCGTGCCCTCGAAGAGGCGGCGGGAGGCCGGGTCGATCAGGTGACGCCACGGCGAGAAGAACCTGATGTGCGCCCATTTCTGGATGCTCGCCCCTGCATCCTCGCCGGCCTGGTAGACGACGAAGTCGATCCCGCGTTCGACCAGGTTCGCCGCGGCGGCCAGCCCGATGGGGCCCGCGCCGATGATCGCGACCGGCAGCCCGTCGAGCCGGCCGCTGCGCACAGTAGGAGTGGTCAGGTCGACCAGAGTCATCGCATCCTCCATTGACGTTCTTCGACGGATGGAGTCTGCCTCCTTCCATCGAAGTTTGTCAATATAGACGCTAGGATTGATCCATGAGCACTCGGGAAGCACTCCCCCTCACCCCGGTCGGTTCCTGCTGCACACCGGTCACCCAGGACGTGCTCACCGCCGACGACGCCGCGTCGATGGCAATCGCGTTCAAAGCGCTCGGCGACCCGACCCGCCTCCGGCTGCTCTCGATCGTCGCCGCCTCCGAGGGCGACGAAGCGTGCGTCTGCGACCTGACCGATCCGATCGGACTGAGCCAGCCCACGGTCTCGCACCACCTGAAGATCCTGATGGACGCCGGCTATCTCACCCGCTCGAAGCGGGGCACGTGGGCCTACTACAAGCTCGTCCCCGGCAGCCTCGACCGCGTCGCCGCGCTCCTCGCCACCGCGACCGCATCCACCGCCTGAGAAGTCAGCGCGCCCGGACTACTTGAGGCTGCCGAGCGAGAGCCCGCCCTGCCAGTACTTCTGGAGGGTGAGGAAGGCGACGATCAACGGGATGATCGAGACGAGCGCACCCACGATGATCAGGCTCCAGAGCGAATGCGAGCCTCCGTTGTTCGACGAGGCGAGCTGCGACCAGAGGCCGAGTCCGACGGTGATCGGGTAGAGCTTGGAGGTGGAGAGCATCGCCAGCGGAAGGAAGTAGTTGTTCCACGTCCCGACGATCGAGAGCAGCAGCACGGTGATGAGGGCAGGACGCATCAGCGGCAGGGCGACCGTGAAGAACGTACGGAACTCCCCGGCGCCGTCGACGCGCGAGGCGTCCAGCAGCTCGTCCGGAACAGCGTCGGCGATGTACACGCGCATCAGATAGACGCCGAACGGGCTCAGCAGCGACGGCAGGATCACCGCCCAGATCGTGTCCGTGAGGCCCAGGTTCGACAGCAGCACGAACGTCGGGATGACGAGAGCGGTCAACGGGACCATGACGGAGCCGAGCAGCAGCGCGAAGGTGAAGTTGCGCCCGCGGAACCGGTACTTGGCGAAGCCGTAGCCGGCCAGGACGGCGATCACGGTCGCTCCGACGCCTCCGCTCACCGCGTACAGGACCGAGTTGCCCAGCCACTGGAGGTACTCGCCGCCGTTGTAGGTGAACAGGTCGGCGAGGTTCGCGAAGAGATTGAAGTCCTTGCCGAACCACAGCGCTCCCGTGCCGGCGAAGAGGTCCGGTGCATTCTTGGTGCTGGCGACCAGCAGCCACCAGACCGGGACCAGGAAGTAGATCACCAGCACGACGAGGAACAGGTGCGCGATGACGTTCCGGGGCTTGCGGGTCGTCCGTAGCGGCGTCGAGCGCCCGGCGTTGACCGGACGGGCCGTCGTCTCGAGGGTTTCGGTCATTTGAGGAGGCTCCCCCGCTTGCGAGTGGCGAACATGAAGATATAGACGGCGATGAACACCACGATCCCGAGAGCGAACGAGATCGCCGACGCGTAGTTGAACTGGGCGTACGAGAAGGCCAGGTTGAACGCGTAGATGTTCGGGGTGAAGTCCGGAGTGATCGTGCCGTTGGCCACCGGTGCGAGCACCTGCGGCTCGGTGAAGAACTGCAGCGTCCCGATGAGGGCGAAGACGAGGATGAGGACGAGCGCCGAGGCGACCAGCGGGATCTTGACGCGGATCGCGACCTGCCACCAGTTGGCGCCGTCGAGTTTCGCGGCCTCGTAGATCGAGGGATCGATGCCCTGGAGCGCCGCGAAGATGATGATCATGTAGTACCCGGCCCACTGCCAGGTGACGACGTTCAAGAGCCCGGCGAACACGTTCCCCTGGCTGAGGAGGAAAGGCGCCTGCGCGTTGAACAGCGAGAACAGCTGCTGGAGCGGACCGAACGTCGGGCTGTAGAGGAAGCCCCACATCAGGGCGCCGATCACCGCAGGAATCGCATACGGCAGGAAGATCATCAGACGCGAGAACCGGGCCAGCCGGGTCGTGAGCGCGTCGAGGACGAGCGCGGCCGCCAGCGAGACGAGCATCTGCACCGGGATCAGCACGATCGAGAAGCGGACGACGAACCACACGCCGTTCAGGAACGACGGATCGGTGAACGCCTTCACGTAGTTGTCGATGCCGGAGAACACCGTTCCCGTCGCCAGCCCCTTGGTGAAGAGGCTGAGATAGAAGGCGTACGCGAGGGGCGCGACGAGGAAGAGCACGAACACGGCCGCGAACGGCGCGATGAAGATCCAGCCGGTCCGCCCGCGGCGGGCCAGCATCTTCGCGCTGCCGGAGCGTGCGCGCGACGGTCGCGCAGCGGTGCGCGGTGGGGATGCGGTCGTGGTCGTGGACCCGACGGGGGCCATGGTCTCTCCCTGGATGTCGTTAGGGGTTGGTTCCCGGGACGGGACGCGAGGGCAGTGCCATCGCATCCCGTCCCGGAAGGGATTACTTGACGGTGAAGCCCTGGCTCTTGGCGTACTTCACCATGATGGCCTGGAGGTCAGTGGCCGCTTGCGACCCGCTGATCTTGCCGGCGTTGATCTTCACGATCTGCGCCTGCAACTGCGCGTAGTAGTACACGGAGAACGGGCTGTAGTTGAAACCCTTGTAGTTGTTCTCGGCGGGGATGTAGATGTCCTTGTTGGCGGTCTGGCCGTTGAAGAAGTCCACCGGGTTGTTGATGAACGCGTCCGACTTCAGCACGCCCTGGTTGAGCGGGAAGATCGTCTGGGTCTTCCAGCCGTCCGTCAGCGATGCGTCGTCCGCGTAGATCCCCTTCGCCACCTCGGCGGCGAGCTTCTTGTTCGTCGCCTGCGAGGTGACGGCGAAGGTCGATCCGCCCCAGTTGACCGAGACCTGGTCACCGGCGTTCCACTGCGGGAGCGGCGCGACGGCGAAGGAGCCCTTCTCCGAGCCCTTCCCGACGCCTGCGCCGGTGAGGTAACCCGGTGCCCAGGCGGCCGAGACGTACGTGGCGTACTTGCCGCCGACGACGCCCGCGATGTAGTCGGTGGTGAACTGGTCCTGAGTGCCGACCACTCCCTTCTTCACCAGGCCGGCCCAGTAGTCGAGCACATCCTTCGCGGGCTGGCTGTCCAGGTTGATGGAGATGTTCTTCGGGTCCTGCAGGTTGTAGGTGAACGGCACGGCGCCCTTCTGCGCCATCAGCGCAGTGATCGCCGCAGGCACGTTGCTGCCCAGGTCCCCGAAGAGCGGACCACCGGCGGCCTTGACCTTCTCGGCGGCCTGCGCGTACTCCGCCCAGGTGGTCGGCGGCGTGATGCCGTACTTGGTGAAGATGTCCTTGCGGTAGATCATCGCCATCGGGCCGCCGTCGACCGGGATCGCGTAGACGGACGAGCCCTGGGAGACGTCCTTCCAGGCGCCGTCGGAGAAGTTCTTCTTCACGTCGTTGGCCCCGTACGGCGCCAGGTCGACGAGAGCCTTCTGGATCTCGAAACCGGTCAGCTGGTCCGCCTCGAGCATGATGACATCCGGTGCGCCCTTGCCCGCCGAGATCGCGGTCTGGAACTTCGCATACTCGGGTCCGCCCTGGCCGGCGACGGTCCAGCAGACCTGCACGTCCTTGTGCGCCCGGTTGAAGTTGTCCACAACCTTCGCCATGTTCGGGTACCAGGCCCAGACCGAGACCTGAGGCGCGTCGTTCATCATCTTGTTCGTGCAGTTCGTGAGCTTGGGGTTGCTCGCGCCCTGGGCGTCGGATCCGCCGCCCTGGCTGCAGCCGGCGAGCGTCGCCGCCAGCGCCATCGCCGCAACAGTGGCGACGAGTGCCATCCGGTTCTTTTTCACTGTGTTCCCTTCAGTGCTTCGAGTCGATGAAGGAAGGGAGAATGCGGCTGCCCGGAACGGTCATGCTGGATCCTCCTTGATCCTGATTTCTTCGTTTCTCCAACGTTATAGGAAAACGTTGTAGGAACATTGTGGTGGGGGATGCGGAGAAGTGTCAAGCACGCTTCGCAGGCGGGTGTCACGCCGGGACGGAGGCGACCGCCGAGCGCAGGACGGTCGACTCACGCACGACCAGGCGGAACGGCACATCGATCTCCTGGGGAGGATCCGACCGCTTCTTGCCGGCGATCCGCTCCACCAGCAAGCGCACGGCGGTCTCTGCGATCTCCTCGCGTCCCGGATCGACCGTCGAAAGGGACGGCACGGAATACCGGGTCTCGTCGATGTCGTCGAAGCCGATCATCGCGATGTCGCCCGGGACGCGGAACCCGTTCTCCTGCAGGACGCGCATGGCACCGAGCGCGATCGCGTCGTTGAAGGCCACGACCCCGTCGAACGTCACCCCGCCGGCCAGCACCGCGTCCATGGCCTCAGCGCCCGTCCGGCGATGCCAATGGCCGACCGGGACGACCAGCTCGTCCCGATACGGAACACCCGCGGCCGCGAGTGCCTCACGATATCCCGCGAGTCGCAGACCGGCGGACCCGACGACTTCGTTCTCGTGCGCACCGAACGCGAGAATGCGCCGGCGACCGAGCGCGAGGAGGTGCTCCGTCGCCGCTCGCGCTGCGGCGACGTTCTGCATGGTCACGTGGTCGGCAGGTCCGTTGAAGATCCGCTCGCCCAGGAGCACGAGCGGGGTGGGGATATCGAGATGGGCAGCATCCTCCTGACCCAGCGCCAGCACGCTGAAGAGGATCCCGTCGACCATCCGCATGCGAGGACC